>JALSNI010000029.1 GCA_026987075.1 Persephonella sp.
TACCTTCTGATAAAAGGGCAGTGATAAATCCCCCTTTCCATGCAGGGAGGAGATTGTCTGGATGAGGTTCAAATCTGTAAGCTGTTTCAAAAAACAGCTCATCTGTAAGCTCTGTTTTGCTCACTGCTGCACTGATTAATATCCCTGCAACGATAGCTGTTGCACTGCTTCCAAGCCCTCTTGCAACAGGTATGTTGCTTACCTGTTTTACCTTTGCCCCGTGAAATGTTTTTCCCCTTTTCTCACACATATATTTTAGAACCTGAACAAACAGGTTGTTCTCTGGTTTTTCAAGGAAAGGGTTTTTGGGGACTGTTTCTATTACTACTCCGTCGTATTCTTCTACTTCAAATTCATTGTAAAGGGTAAGAGCAAGACCAAATGTATCAAAACCTGCCCCAAGATTTGCTGTAGTGGCAGGAACAACAGCTTTCAGTTTTTTCATCTATCCACCTACAGGGTGATAAACTTTTCCTTCTAATATTTCCACGTATTCTTTAATTCCTTTTTCAAGATTATATTTTGGGACAAAACCTAACTCTTTTTTTATCTTCCCCATGTCTGCCTGAGTAAATTCCTGATAAAAATCGTAGGGACAGTCAAAGTAGTCAGGCTCTAAATCTTTCCCAAGATATCTGTTCAGAAGTGAAACAACCTCGTTAAAAGACCTTGCTTCTCCTGAACCAATGTTGTAAACAGTAGAATGGGGAGCCTCCATTGCTAATATTGTTCCATCAACCGCATCTTTTACATAAACAAAATCCCTTTTTTGCTCACCCCACTTAAAGAGTCTTGGTCTTCTACCTTTTTTTATCTGAAGATAAAGCTGGTATATCATACTGGCAAACTTTCCTTTGTGAGCTTCTCCAGGACCATAAACATTAAAATATCTTACTCCTACAATCTTTAAGCCTGTTTTTTCTGAAAAGTCCATTGCTATGTTGTCCATTATATATTTAGAAAATGCATACACATTTTCAGGGGATTTTTCCCTGTCCTCTTTAAGAGGGATTTTTTCTTTAACATTGCCGTAAACAGAAGCAGAAGAGGCATAAACAACTACAGATTCACTCTCCCCTGCAACTTCTAATATGTTTTTAAAGCCGTCCACATTTTTTCTCATCATCAGTTCCTGGTCTGTTACAGTAGTATCTGTTATAGATGCCATGTGAAATATCACTTCTGGTTGAAAGTCGTCAAGCTTAAAAAAAAGCTCATCAGTAGAGACATCACAGGCTAAAACCTCACCTCTGAATTTTTTTAGATTTTTAAAGTTTGCACTGGAAAAGTCATCAAGTATCATAATTTTTGCCTTTGGATATCTCTCCTGAAGCTCTAAAGCCAAATTTGAACCGATAAATCCGGCTCCACCTGTTATAAGAATGCTGCCAATTTCTTCCACCATCTACATACCCCTTTATTATACTGGTTCTATGTAAAAAAGTTCCTGTCCGTATTCAACAGGCTGCCCGTTTTCCACTAAAATCTTCACAACCTTTCCATTTATGTCGCTCTCTATCTCATTCATAACCTTCAGAGCTTCTATGATACACAGAACCTGTCCCTTTGACACGATATCCCCTTCCTCTACAAATGGTGGTGCTCCCGGCGAAGGTGCTCTGTAAAATGTTCCAACAAGAGGTGATTTTATAACGTGGTAATTTCCAGCATTTTCTTTTTGTTCTTCTACTGTAGGAGAGTGTTTGAGCTCCTCCTTTACTTCTACCACCTGCTGGGGAGCTGATACTACTTCTTTTTTAGGACCTACATACTGTCTGATTTTTATTCTACCTTTCTCTGTTTCAAACTCAACTTCTTCAATTTTAGTTCCTTTTATTTTTTCTATAATCTCAAAGATAAGGTTTTTGTCCATAGCATTCCCCTTTTACTCATTTACCCTTTCTATATACTTTCCTGTTCTCGTATCTACCTTTATTTTATCTCCTTCATTGATAAAAAGAGGAACCTGAACAGTAGCCCCTGTATCTATCTTTGCAGGTTTCAAGGTTGAGGTTGCTGTATCACCTTTAAATCCAGGCTCTGTTTCTATCACTTCATAAACGGCAGATTTTGGCAGTTCTACACCTATAGGCTGCCCTTTATCTAAAAATATAAACACTTCCATCCCTTCCTTTAGAAACTGTGCTTCATCTCCTAAAACTGCTGCAGGAACAGCAATCATGTCCCCTGTGTTAGAATCAATAAACCAGTAAGAATCTCCATCGTAATAGGAATAAGACATCTGTCTCTGCTCAAAATCAGCAAGCTCTATAGAATCGGAAGATTTATATGTGATTTCAATAACATTTCCTGTTTTCATATTTTTCGCTTTAACCCTTACAAAAGCCTGACCTTTTCCTGGCTTCACATGGTCGTAATCTAAAACCCTGTAAGGCTCTCCGTTGTGAACGATAAACATATCTTTCTTAATCTGATTAATCCCGATTTTAACTCCCATACAGACCTCCATAACAATTTTTATCTGTATAATTTTAGCATATAATAGATTTTTCTAATAAATCAGCAGGAAAAAGATGAAAATAAAAGATTTAGGAGAGTTTGGCCTTATAAAAGAGTTGACGCAACTGTTGGAAATAAACGATAGTTCTGTTGTTGTTGGTTTTGGTGATGACTGTTCCTGTGTAAACATATCTGACCAGCTTGTTCTGTTTACTTCCGATGTGCAGATTGAGGGGAGACATTTTGTAAAAGCTCTGATATCTCCTCAGGATTTAGGCTGGAGAGTTGTTTCTGTAAATGTGAGTGATGTTGTTGCATGTGGAGGAAAACCACGGTGGGGATTTATATCTTTAGCAGTTCCTCCAGAGCTTGAGTTTGAGTATATAAGGCAGGTATACAAGGGAATGGAAGAAGCCTGTCAGTATTATAAGATGAATATTATTGGTGGTAATACTTCATCCTCAGAGAAGATAATACTTGACCTTTTTCTGACAGGAATTACTGACCGCTTTGTGCCAAGAAGTGGAGCAGAAGAAGGGGATTACATACTTCTGTCTGGATACACAGGACTATCAAGAGCTGGCATGGAGCTTCTCCAGATGAAAAAGGGTAGTTATGAAGATTTTGAAAATAGGCTGATAAAAGCTCACACAAAACCTGTGGCAAGAATAGATATAGCTGAAAAAGTTAAAAAGTTTGCCAGCAGCTGCATAGATGTAAGTGACGGCCTTGCAGGAGACCTGTCTCACATTCTCGACTCAAGTAAAGTTAAAGGTATCCTTTTTAAGGAAAATCTTCCTATCAGCTCCCACTTAAAAGCTTTCTGCAAAAAGTATAAAAAAGACCCTTTAGAGTATGTTTTGTATGGAGGAGAAGACTATCAGCTTTTGTTTACTGTTAATGAAGAACATCTTCTCCAATTTGACGACTGTTTTGTTATAGGAAAGATAGAAAAAGGCTCTGGACTTTTCCTTAAAGAGGAAAATAATATAAAAAAAATTATTAGGAAAGGATTTGAGCATCTATGAAAGAAAAGATAAAAAGTCTCATAAATCTTGAGGAAATAGAACCTGAAGCACTAAAACAGATATACGATGTTGCATCACTGGATATAGTTAAAAAGCTTGCCATTATGCCTGACGTCCATACAGGGTATGACCTGTGTATTGGAGGAGTAGCTCTTGTTGAAGGACACATATCTCCATCTTTTGTAGGTTATGACATAGGCTGTGGTATGTGTTTTGTTGATACTGGTATAAAAGCAGAAGAAATATTCAAAACAAAAAAAGACAGGGAAGAGATTGCTAAAGAGATTTATAAAGAGATACCTGTAGGGAAAAATATAAGAAAAAAGCCCCTTGATTACGAAAAATTCCGTTCAGCAAGCGGAGACAGCTCTTTAGAAAAGAAAGTAAACGATAAGCTGTTCCACTCCTTAGGGACACTTGGTAGTGGAAATCATTTCATTGAGATTGGAGAAAACTTAGAAGGAAATATATGTGTAACTATTCATTCAGGTTCAAGGAATATTGGTCATACAATAGCCAGCTATTACATGAAAAAGGGTAGATTCCTTCCTTTAGACTCCTTCTGGGGAAAGGCATACTTAGAAGATATGAATTTTGCCCTTGATTATGCACTTGAAAACAGACTGACAATGATGAAGATAGTCCTGAAGGTTTTAGGTTTTACAGAAAAAGAGATAGACAGAATTATCCGTAAAACCCTGATTAACGAGAACCACAATCACGCAGTTTTAACAGATGAAGGGGTGTTGCACAGGAAAGGAGCAACGCCAGCAGAAGAAGGACAGAAAGGAATAATCCCTGCCAACATGAGAGACGGCGTTTACATAACTGTAGGATTAGGTAACAAAGAATTTCTCTCCTCTGCCTCCCACGGAGCAGGAAGAGTCCTTTCAAGGAGAAAAGCAAAAGAGCTCATAGACATAAAAGAGTTTAAAAAGGTTATGGAGATGGCAGATGTTGTGGCAAAGGTTGACAACTCCACACTGGACGAGGCACCTTTTGCCTACAAAGATATTAATCAGGTTATAAAGGCTCAGGAAAATGTTGTCATAAAGGTTGTTGACCAGGTCAGACCTCTGATAAACATAAAAGGTTGATTTTATCTTATCTTTAGCGTTGAAAGGGCTATAATAGCAAGCAAAATAGATATTATCCACACCCTTGTAACGATTTTTGGTTCTTCTATCCCTTTTTTCTCAAAGTGGTGGTGTATAGGAGCCATAAGAAACAACCTCTTTCCAGTTGTCTTAAAGTAAGCAACCTGCAAAATAACTGAAAGAGTTTCTACAACAAAAATCCCCCCTACAATTGCCAGCACTATTTCCTGTTTTGTTATTATGGCAACAGTTCCCAAGACAGCGCCAATAGACAGAGAGCCTGCATCACCCATAAACACCTCTGCAGGAAATGAGTTAAACCACAAAAACCCAAGACCTGCTCCTAAAAATGCCATAAGGAAAACTGTAAGCTCTCCACTACCTGCTATGTATGGAAGATGAAGATAAGAAGCAAGTTTGTGGTGCCCGGCGATGTATGCAAAAAAGGTAAATGTTCCAATAGCAATCAGGGAAGGTCCTATAGCCAGTCCATCAAGACCGTCTGTCAGATTTACAGCATTAGAAGTTCCAACTATAATGAAAATCATAAAAGGGATGTAAAAAACACCTAAGTCAATAAAAAAATTTTTTAAAAATGGAAAATACAGAATAGAGTTAAAGTCAGGATACAGAAACAGAGCAACTGCGATAACAAAGGCAAGCAAAAGCTGAACAGAAAACTTAACCTTTGCAGATATGCCTTTTTTTGTTTTTATTTTCTGGTAATCATCCCATCCCCCTAAAACAGCAAAAGATAACATGGCAAACAGTGTTATCCATACATAAAAATTATCAAGTCTACACCACAGAAGAGTTGAAAGTAAAACAGCAAAAACAATCAAAACTCCTCCCATTGTAGGAGTGTGTTTCTTACCAGCATGACCGTTAGGTGTGTATTCCCTTACGTAACCCCCTTCTTTTTTCTGAAATAGTTTTAGCTTTCGGATTATGTAAGGTCCAATAAGAAGGGATATAAAAAAAGAAGTAATAAGGGCATAAAAACCTCTAAAGGTTATGTATTTAAACAGATTTATATCAAAATATTGATACAGCAGATGGTAAAACATCTACCTACCTGTTCGGTGAAAATAGTCTGTCAAGTATTATTGCTGTTGCATTTCTGACAGACAGGTGGTTGTAATCTCCTGCTCCCAGTATCGGTTCAAGAACAAAATCACAGCTACTTACCAACTCTTCCGGCATTCCCCAACCTGTTCCCATTAGTATTAAAAATGTTTCGTCACTGTTTTGGATTATATTAGCCATTTCTTTATAGGAAACTGTTTGAGGATACTTTTTTGCTGATGTTGCAATCAGTTTAGGCTGTTTTCCTGTTCTTTTTTTTATGTCTTTCACTGCTTCTGTTATGGTTGATACCAGCCTGACTAATTTTGCAGCTTCTGCTCTCCTTGGATTAAAACGGGAGCCAAAGCCTTCTGTCCAGTATTTAATCTGCTCAGAAATAACAAACTGCTGAGCCTCAAGGGGCTGTATTATGTAGTAACCACCAAGCTCGTATGTTCTTGCAGGTCTTGCTATATCGTGAAAATCAAGGGTTGTGAAAGATGTTACAACCCACTTTTTGTCTTTATTTACTGCAGGATAGTGAACAACTGACACAAATACATGCCTGTTTTTCATTCACTACCCCTGTATTTTATGTATTTGACAGTTCCGTCAGCAAAATCTATCTTCAGGGGATAAAACTTAACTGTCAGCTTGTTTAAAGGCAGCTCTTTTACTTTTCTGTGGAGGGGGTTTGCAGGGTCGTAATCAATCTCTACGCTCATCTTAACTTCTTCACCGGGCTTTATTGTCATCCCTTTGAAAAAGTTCAGTGCTTTGTTTACATTTATTTTCTTTTCCATCGCTTTTTTCCCGTCAACATACACAATTACTTTTCCTGAAATGTTTTCTATCTCTTTTCCTGTATTGTTTTTGAACACCATCTTAAAAACAATCTGGTCAGACCTCTGCCACAGGCTTTCTTTCAGTTTCAGTGGATTAAACTTTTTTGATAAAACTGTGTAAGTTATGAGCTTCTGATTTTTGTCTGCAACAATAACATCAGTAATTTGTGAAGAAGGCATAGATATCTGTTTTTTCCCTTCTAATGCTTCTATCCTTTTTTCTAACTGCTGAACTTTCTTTTCTAATTGCTGAATTCTCTCTTCTAACGTCAAACTAAAAGAATATTTAGAAATGGCTGTAAACATTAAGAAAATTATCAATTTTCTCAATTTTGCTTCCTCACTTTTTCTCTGTCTGTTTTGTCTGGGGAATATCTGATAAAACAGAAGAGCTTTTTAAGGATTTGTGATGAATGTAAGACATTGCAAACACTATAAACAGGAAAATTCCACCCAGCCAGTAAGTTATTTTTGTCAGTATGTTAGATGCTCCAGCTCCTAAAACAGCCGCAGCTGCTCCTGAACCAAATATAGCTCCAATCTCTGCTCCTTTTGTTTTTTGCATAAGAACGATAATGATGAGCAGCACTGCATCTATAATAAGGAGCACCGCAAGAACTGTAAAGAGAAAGTCCATATCTTAAACCTCCATCACTTCTGTTATTATTCTGTAAAATCTTTCAGGGTCAAGGCTTGCTGTTCCCACTAAAAATCCGTCTATATTCTTTTCCTTTATCAGTTCTCTCGCATTTTTCTCGTTTACACTGCCACCATAAAGTATCCGTGTCTTGCTGTCATTACCTTTTGATATTTCATTAATCAGAGACCTTATAAATCTGTGAACTTCCTGAGCCTGCTCTGGTGTTGCGTTAACACCTGTTCCTATAGCCCATACAGGCTCATAAGCAATGTCTATATAAATCATATCCCTCTCAACACCAGATAGACCACTTCTAATCTGTCTTTCCACTACAGATAAGGTTTTCCCCTGCTCCCTTTCCTCTAATGTTTCTCCTACGCACAGTATAGGTCTGATACCGTGTTCGACTGCAGAAATTACTTTTTTGTTTATCAGACTATCTTTTTCTCCAAACTTGTGCCTCCTTTCAGAATGGCCAATAATTACATAATCTACCTCTAATTCACTGAGCATCAGTGGAGATATCTCTCCTGTAAAAGCCCCCTTTTCTTCATAAAACATATTCTGGGCACCTAATTTTACGTTGTATTCCCCTTCTTTTCTTGCTGCATCTAACCTGATAGATGCTGATGAGAGGGCTGTAAAAGGAGGAGCTATCATAATTTCTACCTTGGTAAGCTCTTTTACAGAAGGGAGAAACAGGTCTAAGTATTCTAATGTTTCTCCAACTGTTTTGTTCATCTTCCAGTTTGCTGCAACAAGATAGCTCATCTTACTCTCCAAGCTCTCTGATTTCTTTGTTTATTACATTCCCATTTTCATCAAGCTCGTAAACAATAGGCGTTCCTGTTGGTATCTCAACCTTTATAATCTCTTCAGGTGAAAGCTTTTCTAAATACATCACTATAGAACGGAGAGAGTTCCCGTGGGCAACAACTAAAACATCTCTGCCGTCTAATATGTCGCCCATAATAGCCCTTTCAAGGAAAGGAATTGTTCTTGCTGCTGTGTCTTTCAGGGATTCCCCTTCTGGTGGAGGTATATCATAGCTTCTTCTCCACAGATGGACAATTTCTTTTCCCCATTTTTCTCTTGCTCTATCTTTATTTAATCCCTGTAAAGCCCCATAGTGTCTTTCGTTTAATGCTTTGTCCTTTATTACAGGGATAAGCAATCCTATAGTTTCTAATATTATTCTCAAAGTTTCTTGAGCTCGTGTAAGGTCAGAGGTGTAAGCTACAGAAAACCTGATGTCCTTAAGCAGTTCCCCTGCTTTATAGGCTTCTTCTTTCCCCTTTTCTGTTAGAGGAACGTCCACCCATCCGGTGAACCTGTTCTGGAGATTCCATACAGATTGACCATGTCTAACGAGCACCAGTTTAGGCATTTGCCAGCTCTCCTTTTTCTTTTTTATCTATTTTATCATTAAACTGGGATATTAATCTTTCCATTGGTATAAGACCAAATGGGATTACTGAATATACAAGCATTTTCAAGACAAAGTTATTTTCTAAGTTAAACTGCCTTTTAGTCTTATACAAAACATACAAAAATATTAGCCATAAAACACCATGAATGGAACCAAGTATTTTTGTTGCTATTTCGTATCCAAAAAGATATTTTAAGGGCATGCCAACAAAAACGAGAATTATAAGGGAAACACCTTCAATAAATGATATCTTTGCCAGTTTATCCATCTATTTCTCCTTATTAACAGAAATTTTCTAACAGAAATTCTACTTCTGGAGTATACTTCTTTTTATAAGAATCCTCATAAACGATAAGTGGTTTTTCAAAAGTCTCTCCTCCTGTTTTTCCGCCTTTTGCAGCTTCTATTAAAACATGAGAGGCATTTTCATTAATTGTTGGATGGACAGCTCTGTATCTTTTAGGTTGTAGTTTTTTCTGAACAAGAAAATCTATAACTTCTGAAAACCTTGATGTAGGAACGATAGTAAACAGTTTTCCACCGTTTTTTAAAAGGTATGACGAAGCTTTCACAAAATCTTTTATCTTCCCCTCTATCTCAAACCTTGCTATGTTTTTTTCTGTTCTTTCTACCTGTGGGGGAGGATAATGGTATGGAGGATTAAACACAACATAATCAAAACTTTCAGAGCGAAAAATTCTTCTTATCTCCCTTATATCCCCTTTAAAAAGCTGAGCCTTTAAGCTGTTCAACTGGATATTTCTCCACGCCTGGGAGAAAAGGCTTTCCTGAAGTTCTACCCCGTAAAGGTTAATCTTTTTATACTTTAGACCTAATAAAACTAAAACAATACCAGAGCCTGTTCCAAGGTCTACGAGTTTTGAAGGTTTATCTGTTATCTTTACAAAAGATGCAAGAAGTATACTATCAATATTAAACCTGTAACCTTCCTTGCTCTGTATTATCTGTATTTTTCCCCTTAAAAAAGGGGTTACAGTTTCGTTATTCTTTATCTGGATTTTCATTTATCTGACTTTTACACCTGCCAGCTCAAGAAGTGTTTCTGCTCTATCCCTCATTTTCTCAAAATTCTCTATCTCTTCAAGGGAGAGAGTTTCTTTCTGTTCTAATTTTGATGTTGCTTCTTCAAGGATTTTTTTCTCCTGTTCAACATTTATTTCTCCTATTTCAAAAGCTTCCTCTACTAATACGATAACTCTATCCCCTCTAACATCAATAGTTCCATATGTTACAGCAAACTCAATAGGCTCTTCATCTGGTCTTTCTATTCTCAGTTTTCCTGGCACAACATTTGTGAGTAACAACATATGATTTTCTAATATGCCTATCTCTCCATCTGATGTATTTATCACTGTTTGTTCAACTTCTCCCTGGAAAACAATCCCTTTAGGAGTAACAACTTCTAATTGATACATTCCTTGCCTCCTGTTAATTCTTTCAATAAATTAGTTTACAATAAATTAGACTAAATTTCATAAATGGGGGTAAGACTATGAAAGTAGGTGTTTTACTTGCAGGATGTGGAGTATTTGATGGTGCTGAAATACACGAAGCAACATTGACCCTTTATTTTTTAGATAAGGAAGGTGCAGAAATTGTGTGTATGGCTCCGAACATTCCTCAAAAAGAGGTGATAAATCACCTTAATGGTGAAAAAATGAACGAAACAAGAAATGTCCTTGTAGAAGCAGCAAGAATAGCAAGGGGAAACATAAAAGATATTAACGAAGTTTCTGCAGACGATATAGATGCCCTCATAATGCCTGGTGGATACGGTGTTGCCAAAAACTTTTCAAATTTTCTTGAGAAGGGAGCAGAGGCTGATGTTATACCAGAAGTTAAAAGACTCCTTGTGGAAATGTTCCAGAAAGGAAAACCTATAGGAGCTGTGTGTATATCTCCTGTTATTGTTGCATCTGCCCTCAGAGAAGCGAAGGCTAAGCTGACTATAGGAAGTGATGAACAAGTAGCAAAAGCTATAGAAGCAATGGGACAGCAGCATCTTGTATGCCCTGTCTCAGAAGCTCTTGTTGATGAGGAGCATAAGATTGTTTCAACTCCTGCTTATATGGAAGGGAAAACCATAAAAGACGTTGCTGAAGGTATAGAAAAGTTAGTGAAAGAAGTTCTCAGACTTGCAGGTAAATAATGATACTGAAAAAGGAGCAGATAAAAGAGCTAATAAAAATAGGTTCAATTGAGATAGACCCCTTTGACGAAGAGGCTCAGCTACAGGCCTCTTCTGTTGAACTGACGCTTTCTGATAGAGTTTATAGATATCCTGTGGAATTAGAGCCTCAACTTCAGTTTCTTGACCCTAAGAATCCATATCTACAAATAATAGAACATGAGTATATATCCCCTGAAGGAATAGTTTTAGAACCAAACCAGTTCTTAATCTTTGAAACAAAAGAGTATCTAAAAGTTCCAGGCAATACATCAATATTTATACAACTGAAATTTAGGTTGTCCAGAATGGGTATACATCTGATTAATGCTGGTTGGACAGAGCATGGATTTGAGGGAAATATAACACTGTGTCTCTACAACTGTAATCAATTACCTGTAAAACTTTATGCAGGAATGGAAGTTATCCACGCTTTTTTTGAAAAAATAGAATAGGAGGTTGTTTTTGGAAAAAGTAAACATAGCTATCGTAGGTTATGGTGTTGTAGGAAATGGCGTTGCAAAAATTCTTGAAGAAAAATCAGAGCTTCTACACAAAAAGTCAGGAATAAAGCTAAATCTAAAAAAAGTATTCACCAGAAACTGGAATAAAAAGTTTGCCTGCCCTATCCCAGAAGAGAAAAAAGCACATACACTGGAAGAGATTTTAGAAGATAGGGATATACACATAGTCGTTGAGCTAACAGGGGGGATAGAGTTTCCATTTAAACTGATAACAGATTCTATAAAAAAAGGAAAACACATAGTAACGGCTAATAAAGCCCTCCTTGCAGAAAAGGGAAAAGAGATTTTTTCCCTTGCAGAAGAGAAAAAAATAAGGATTGGATTTGAGGCAGCTGTCGCAGGGGGAATACCTATAATAAGAGCATTAAGGGAAGGACTTGTGGCAAACAGGATAACAAAGATTTACGGCATACTAAACGGGACAACCAACTACATTCTAACAAAGATGTTTCAAGAAAAAAGAGATTTTTCTGCTGTTTTAAAGGAAGCTCAAGAACTTGGATATGCAGAAGCAGACCCAACACTGGATATAAATGGGACAGATGCTGCTCACAAGATAGCCATTTTGGCCTCTCTATCTTACGGCGGTTTTATAGATTTTGACGGCGTTTATATAGAAGGAATAGAAAACATAAACAGCTTAGACATAGACCTTGGAAGAGAACTGGGATATACACTGAAACTTCTTGCCATAGCTAAAAGCCACAATGGAGAGGCTGAAGTAAGAGTTCATCCCACTTTTCTCCCTTCAGACCATCCCCTTGCAAAAGTTGACGGCGTTTATAATGCAGTTATGGTTGAGGGAGATTCAGTAGGAGAGACAATGTTTTACGGAAAAGGAGCAGGAAGCCTTCCTACTGCCAGTGCTGTTGTAAGTGATATCGTTGATATTGCAAAAAGCATAGCATTAGATGTTGGAAGAGAGATTGAAATAACTTCTATGAATTGGGAACACAAGCAGCTAACCTTGACAAAAGTGAAGGACTTTTTCACAAGATACTATATTAGATTTACTGTTCCTGACATCACTGGTGTTTTAGCAAAGGTTGCTGCAGTTTTTGCTAAGTATAACATCAGTATTGCAGCTGTCATTCAGAAAGAAAAGGTTTTATCTATTGCTAAAAAATCAGATGAAAAGGTAGTTCCTTTAGTAATCCTAACCCATACAGCTTCAGAAAATAACATACAGTCAGCAATTAATGAAATAGAAAGACAGAGTATTACTGTTGATAAAACAGTTCTTATAAGGGTAGAAGACGAAGAGGTATGAAAATTTCTAAATTAAGCTACTTTAAAAGAGAGATAGGACTGTTAACTGCACCTATTAGTGCTGCACTTGTCTACATGCTCCCCTTAGACCTTAAGCAGGATGCTCATATTATATTTTCTATAATGGTTTTCTGCATAATTTTTTGGCTCACAGAAGTTATTCCCCTGTCTATGACAGCTCTTTTAGGTATATCAGCAGCAGTTATCCTTGGAGTAGTGCCTGTAAAGGAAGCTTTCCTAAGCTTTGGACATCCTGTTATTTTACTGTTTATCGGAAGTTTTTTAATAGCACAGTCTATGACAAAACATGGTTTGGACAGAAGATTTGCCCTGAATGTTTTAACAAAGGATTTTTTTATAAAAAGTCCTTTTAGATTGATACTTGGTTTTTCTTTAATATCATTTTTACTGTCAATGTGGGTCAGTAATACTGCTACTACAGCAATGCTTCTTCCTCTAATATTAGGTATTATTCACACTTTTAAACAAAATAAAATAAAAGGGCTTTCTGGCTTTTCTGTCTATGCTCTTCTTTCTATAGCCTATGCTGCTTCTATTGGCGGAGCAACAACCTTAATTGGAACACCTACAAACTTGATTGGAGCAGGATTTTTGAAAGATGCAGGATACGAAGTAGACTTTGTCAAGTGGTTTTTGTTGGCTTTTCCTATAACATTCAGTGTGTATGTTGCATTTCTTATTTACATCAAATTTCACATAAAAAAGTTTCATTTTAAGAAAGAAGAAATTAAGAAAATCTTCTCAGAGGAAAAAAAGAAATTACCAAAGCTTTCGTTAGGAGAAAAAAACACAGTTTTCATATTCTTTTTCGCAGCATTTTTCTGGATTTTACCGGGATTAGCTAACATTTTAGGAAATAAAGAGCTTTACTTATTTTTGAAAAGTCACATACCTGAAGCGATTGTAGCAGTTGTAGCAGCAGTAGCACTATTCCTTCTTCCTGCTAAAAAAGGAGAAGGAACTTTAACTGTAGATGACATCAAGAAATTAGACTGGGATACTGTTTTACTATTTGGAGGGGGAATAGCTTTAGGTAAACTCATAACAAAGACAGGGCTTTCTGGCTACATAGGGAAAAAGATTTCACTCCTGATATCTCCTGAGATGACAGTTTTATTTATTACACTTCTTATCGTAACAATGATATTCCTTACGGAGATTAGCTCAAATACTGCAACAGTGATAACGTTTGCACCTATTCTTATTGGGATACTTTCTGAAATGAAAGTAGACCTTTTTTATCCTGTATTTGGTATCATTATTGCCGCAAGTTTTGCTTTTATGCTGCCTATAGCTACACCACCAAATGCAATAGTTTATGGAAGCAGACAGATACCTATTGGAAAAATGGTCAAGATTGGGTTCTTTATGAATGTAATAGGCTCGGTTATAATATCTACTTTCATAATAATATACATGAAGTGAGGTGAGTGAATGGAAACAAAATGGGAATTTTCTGCTGGAGGAGTTGTTTACAGAAAAGGAGAAGATGAAGATTTAGAGATTCTTCTAATTAGAGTTAGAAACAGATGGAGTTTTCCGAAAGGAAACATAGAAAGGGGAGAGCCAAGGGACAAGGCAGCATTAAGAGAGGTTAAAGAAGAAACGGGAGTAGATGCTGAAATCGTTGAGTATCTTGGAGAAGTTGATTACTGGTATAGTATGGAACTCTACAGAATTCACAAATTTGTTTATTACTATCTTATGAGATACACAGGTGGAGAGATAACACCTCAAAAAGAAGAGATAGATGAAGCAAAATTTGTCCCCTTAAAAGAAGTAGAAAACCTCCTCACCTATCCTACAGATAAGAAAATTTTTGAGAGAGCTTTGAGAGTTTTGAAAAAATTAGGTGAGGTTTAATGTATCTGCTTGCAAAAACATTTTTTAGCATTTCAAGAAAACTTAGCAGAGATAACGCTTTAACGTTAGGTGAAACAATAGGTTCTATGTTCTGGAAGTTAGGCTACAGAAAAAAGGTCATATTTAAAAACTTAGAAATTGCTTTTCCCGAAAAAAGCACAGAATGGAAAGAAAAGATAGGGGAAAAATCCCTTCAAAACATAGGAAGAACACTTGTGGAGTTTCCTAAAATTCCCGATTATCTCCGTAATAATGAGATGGAAAAGGTATTCTTTATTGAAGAGGGTGAAGAAATCCTCAAAGAAAAAGGAGGAAAAATCATTGTCTCTGCCCACATAGGTAACTGGGAGCTTGGAGGAGCAGGTTTGTCTTGGCGATACGGAAAAATAGTTAGCCTTGCATACAGAATAAAAAATAGAAAATTAAATAATCTCATCACAAAGATAAGAGAAGATTCAGGAATGAAGATAATTTTCCACGACCAACCTCTAAAAGACTTTGTAAAGGCATTAAGAGAAGGTATGACCATTGTTTTTTTAGTTGACCAGAATGCCCTCAGACACAGGGGAGTATTTGTAGATTTTTTCTCCCTTCCTGCTTCAACTGTTTCTTTTCCTGCAAAACTTTCAGCAAAATACGGATATCCGATAATATTTTCGTATCAGTATTATGACTTAAAGTCTAAAACATACAGGGGAATTGTGAAAAATCTTGAAGTTATAGACACAAAAGATGTAAAAAGTGTGGTTCAAGCATATACTAATGAGGTTGAAAAAGCTATTAGAAAACATCCTGAACAGTATTTCTGGGTGCATAAGAGATGGAAAACAAGACCAGAAGGAGAATTGGAAAACCTATATACCTGAACAGTTTTCAGACAAAAGGTCATCTACCATTAATTTCTTTATTGTATTTAACTCAATTTCCCCTTTTGAAGTCAAAACCACAAAAAACTCCCCGCAGTCAACAACAGACACATATCCTCCAGTTCCTTTTATACATGTGTAATATCCTCCAAAGTTATTGGAAATAGAAATAAGAACTGCTATAAGGTCGGCCATTTTTTTAGCAGTATTAAGATTTAATCTATAAGAGATAATAATCTCCCCTTCTTTGTCAAAAAAAGCTGCACCATCACAGTTGCATGACAGAAGTAATTGTTTAAGTTTTTTA
The DNA here is from genome assembly GCA_026987075.1 of Persephonella sp. Lineage (GTDB taxonomy): Bacteria > Aquificota > Aquificia > Aquificales > Hydrogenothermaceae > Persephonella_A. Next base: position 15,603 of record JALSNI010000029.1, read on the forward strand.
AGTGAAATCATATTACTCCCCCAATTAATAATGTATTATTAATATTGCATACTATTACTGAAGATGTCAAACCAACCATAAATATTCAGTCAGTATCTCTGGTATAATTATTCAAAAAAGATGATTAAAGAGGAGAAGATGAGAAGAGAAAACTCAATAAAACTTTTTAAAGAAGCCCAGAAATATCTCGTAGGTGGTGTTAATTCACCTGTTAGAGCATTCAAATCTATAGGTATGGAACCGCTCTTTATACAGAAAGGTAAAGGTAGCAGGGTTTGGGATGTTGACGGTAATGAGTTCATAGATTACGTTCTATCATGGGGACCTTTAATTTTAGGACATGCTCACGACCAGATTATCAATGCCATAAAACAGATATCAAATTACGGAACAAGTTTTGGAGCTCCAACAGAGATAGAAATAGAGATGGCAAAGGCTGTTATTGATGCTGTTCCATCTGTTGAGATGGTTAGATTTGTAAATTCTGGAACAGAAGCAACAATGTCAGCAATAAGACTGGCAAGAGGATATACAGGAAAGAAAAAAATTATAAAATTTGACGGATGTTATCACGGACATGGAGATTCCCTTTTGGTTTCTGCAGGTTCTGGAGTTGCAACATTAGGCATACCTGGAACACCGGGAATTCCTGAAGAGTTAGCCCAGCTTACAATTGTTCTTCCTTACAACGACATTGATGCAGTAGAGGAAGCTTTTAAAAAGCACGGAGATGACATAGCCTGCGTAATAATAGAACCTGTTGCCGGTAATATGGGAGTTGTTGCTCCATCTAAAGAGTATCATCAGAGATTGAGAGAAATAACAGAGGAATACGGAGCTTTACTTATATGGGATGAAGTTATGACAGGTTTCAGGCTGTCACTGGGAGGAGCTCAGGAACTTTACGGTATACAGCCAGACCTTACAACGATGGGTAAGGTTATTGGAGCTGGACTGCCTGTTGGAGCATACGGTGGAAAGAGAGAAATAATGATGCACGTTGCACCAGAAGGTCCTGTTTATCAGGCAGGGACATTGTCAGGGAATCCCCTCGCTATGGCAGCAGGACTGAAACAGCTTGAGATACTAAAAGATAAAAATCCATATCCAGAGTTAGATGCAAAAGGGGAAAGATTAGAAAAAGGTATGATAGAACTGATAGATAAATATGGAATAAAAGCAACAGTAAACAGAGTAGGTTCTATGATAACAATGTTCTTTACAGACAGAGAAGTGAAGAACTTTGATGATGCAAAATCCTCAGACCTTGAAATATTTAACAGGTTTTACAAATTAATGTTAGAAAAAGGAATATATCTTGCCCCTTCACAGTTTGAGGCTTCTTTCCTCAGCACAGCTCACAGTGATGAGGATATTAACAGGACACTTAATGCTGTAGAAGATACATTTAAACAGCTTTAAGGAGGAGAGATGGAAAAACCACCGGTTCAGCAGAGGGTTGACAGCTGGATTGAAAGCTGGAATGAGCATAATTTAGACAAAATTATGGAAAACTATGCCGAAACAGCAGAGCTGTTTGACCCAAAGATAAAAGAGGTATATCCAGATGTGTTAACTTTAGAAGGAAAGGAAAGCATAAAAAACTACTACAATGTAGTCCTGAAAGTGTTTCCTGAGCTTAAAATAAAACCTTTAGGTCTGTGGATTAAAAATCATGTGGCACTGCTTGAGTATTACATATACACCTCAGAAGATGCAAAGATAGATGTTATATCAAAGTTTTACCTGAATAAAGAAAACAAAATTCAGGGACACTTTGTTTATTATGGATTGAGCTACAAAGAACTTAAGGAGGACAAATAACATAGATGAAATGCCCAAACTGTGGCTCTCTTAATGATAAGGTTGTTGATACCCGTCAGTCAAAAGATGGGACAGTCATTAGAAGAAGGAGAGAATGTGTAGACTGTGGTTTTAGATTTACTACCTATGAGAGATACGAAGAGGAAAAGATTGTTGTTAAGAAGAAGAATGGAACAACAGAGCCTTTTAGCAAAGATAAAATAATCAGAGGAATTAGATTGGCTTCCAAGAACAGACCTGTATCAGAAAAACAGATGGTTCAGATTGCAGACGAGATAGAAAAATATCTCCTTGAGGAGGGCAAATTAGTTGTAGAAAGCACAGAGATAGGAGACCTTGTTCAGGAAAGGCTTAAAAAAATAGATACTGTTGCTTATCTTAGATTTAAATCTGTTTACAACGAATTTAAGGACCTGAAAGATTTTGAAAAAGCATTAAAAGAGATAGAAGAGAGGGAAGAGTAACCTCTCTACTCATACCTTTCTATGATGCTGTAGATTTCCCTCAATTTTTTTTCAATTAGTTTTTCTATCTTTTTCTTTTCCCCTTCAGGTAGTTTCCTGTATATAGAAGAAAACTTTTTGTTAATCTCCCTGAAACTTTCTCTAAATGGATTTTTTACCCTTTTTTCAGCCTCTTCCCCCAATACCTCCTTCACCCTTTTCTCTACCTCTTTTTTAGTTAGGTTGTCTCTAACTATCTCTTCAATAAGAGCTTTCATTTTTTCTGGGTAGTTTCTCAATTTGTTAACCTCAATGGCAAGACTGTAAGACCAGCCGTGTTTTTTTATAGCTTCTTTTATTTCTGGAGCAACATTCAGAATTTTTAGTCTTTCTATGAATGTTCTGAGATTTGTTCCAGATAGTTTCTGCAGTGTTTTCTCTATAATCTGTCCCTCTCTTCTCTCTTCTTCTGTCAGACTTTTTATGTTTCCTGATATGTAGTTAAAAATCTTCCTTGCAATTTTTATCACTTCCTCCTTATCTTTTTTCAGAACAAATGAAAGATACTCAAGTTGTGACATCAGTTTGTCATAATCGTTCAGGTCTTCCCTCTGGGCATTTTCTGAAATCATTAGTGCGAGGGCTGTTTCTTCATCAACATCAAGTATAATAGCAGGTATTTTATCTTTTTTTAGATACTCAAAAGCTTTTATCCTTATGTATCCAATTATCCTTTCGTAACTTCCATCAGGTAGTTTCCTTACCACTATAGGTTGAGCAAGACCAAATGCCTTTATGTTTTCTGCTAATTCTACAATCCTCTTTGGGTCTACATAACTTCTGTCGTGAAAACGGGGGTTTTTTATTTTTGAAATTTCTATCTCTTCAGGCTTGACTTCTTGAATAGTCTGAATGGCTTTTTTTACTTTTTTTGAGCTTTTTGTATCTAAAACATCTTCAAATATTCCAATGTCCATTTTTACTTTCCTCCTACACAGTAATTTCCGAATGTATCAGCACTCTTCTGAGTATTTCATCTGTTATATTTTCAAGTGTTAGTAGTATGTCCCTCTGGGCTTTTTTCTCCTTTTCTATGTATTCCCTGATAGAAATCCTCTTACCTGCTGCTTCTGCCCACGCTATTCTATCCTTTATAGGTTCAAAAAACAGTTCCTGTGAAGCTACTTTTACAAAGTCATACTTACTTAAAATATCAGGTATAGTTTGCTTTAGGGAGTTTAAAACATCGTTGTGTTCTTTTAGTCTTGGCTTATATGCAACAGGTATAAATCCCAGTATTGACAGCTCAAGCCGGAATGTCATCACTGCCTGAATAACAGTCTGGAGTGTTCCTACTAAACCTGTGGAATCAACAAATGTCAGTCTTGTAGGAATGAGAATGTAATCACTTGCTGCTATTGTTCCCACTGTCAGAGCTCCAGAATCTGCAGGAGAGTCTATAAGAACAAAGTCGTATTCTTCAGCTATTCCCTTTCTTCCAAAACCTCCCCTCAAAAAATTTGACAGGACTAACTCCTTTCCCATTCTTCCACTTTCTGCTTCTTCTCTAAGTCCCTGATTGGAAGGAATAAGGTGGAGATTATCATCAATTTCAACTGGTTTTACCTCTTCACCACTGAATATTCTCGTAATGTCCTGTTCACTGTCAGCAAATTCAGAAAGCCTGTTAAACCCAAACAGCATCGTTTGAGTTCCTTGAGGGTCATAATCTACAACTAAAACCCTGTATCCCCTTCTACACAATTCGTGGGATAAAGCATTCGTTAAACTGCTTTTTCCAGCTCCTCCTTTCTGGTTTACAAGGCCTATAATTTTCCCCATTTCTTTCTCCTCAAATTGATTGTCTTAAAAACTATTTCGTAAAAATATACCAGAGCTTTAATCTAAGACAGTTTTCTGTCTTAAAGAAACAGATGTTGTCTCTGTAAAAAATGATTATAATTAATTATGAAATTTATTAATTTACATTTCAGGAGGGGATTATGAATATAGCTGTTATAAGCTTTGACCAGGACTTGGTAACGAAATTGGCTAAAAAGCTACCAGACTTTCAGGTTAAAGGCTACACTGACAGCCTCAGTCTCTTAAGGGAAATATCTTTTTTTGACCCAGAAGTCATCATTTATGATGCGACAGGAGGAGAAATTGCTTTTAACGCACTGGAATTTTTTCTCTCCAGAGACCAGGTGAAAGGTAAAAACATAAAAGTTCTGATATCAAAGGACAATCCTATTGACGAAAATGCTCTCTCCCAGTTTTCCAGTTTAGATTTCTATGATAAGGAAACAGAAATTGAAAAACTTATAGAAGACATAAAAGGCTCTGAAACAAAAGAACAAAAAGAGCAGACAATAGAATCATTAGAAGAGAGTTATCAGCCCCCTGCAGATATGGATGCCCTTTTGGCTACAGAAACCCCCCAGACAGAAACTGGAGAGATAGATTTATCAATGGAAACAGAAAGTTTAGAAGACGTGAATGAGCTATTAAAAGAAATGGAAAACATCTCTGTGGAAGAACCTGCTGCACCAGAAGAGGTCAAAAAAGAAAAGAAAGAAGAAAAAGTTATAAAAGAAGAAACTATAACCACAAATCCAGGTGGAACTGTAAAATTAACAGTAGAGATATCTCCTGAAGAGATTAGAGAAACTATTTTAAAGGTAGCTGTAGAAAAACTCATAGAAGAAATCAAGGCAGATATTGATATACAGAAAATAAAAGAAGACCTTCAAAAAGATTTCTTTGATAGATTAGAAAAAGAATTGAAAGATTCAGCTGACGAAATAAAGGAAAATATAAAAAACAAAATATTTGAAAGTATAGAGAATGACTTGAAAGAAAAAATCAAAGAAAGTATTAAAGAAGATGTTACAAGAATAACAACAGAACTTGTAAAAGAAAAGCTCAATCAGGTTTTTGGGAATAAGTAACTTTTAGGACATATGCAAAGGCGGCAATTATTGCCGCCCCTCCTAACATAAATATATGGACAAATACAGAGGCAATCAAAGCCTTTTCTTTTTCAATGCCTAACAAAATTAAAATACCTGCGTATCCCCCTTCGTATGTTCCGATTCCTGCAATTCCGTGTATTGGCAGTATTGTTGTAATATCTCCGGCAGCGGCAGCAAAAAAAGCTTTAATAAAGCTAAGGTCTATACCTTCAGGTAAAACGAGATAAAATGAGCTAAACTTGAGAAAAAAAGTGATAACAGAAAGACCGTATAATACTGCTATGTTTTTTAAAGTTAGCTTGCTTTTTTTAAATTCTTCTAACTTTTCGTATTTTATAAAAGAAGATAAGCGTTTTAAAAATACAGCAAATACAGGCATAAGTATAATGAGAAGAAACCCATAAAGATAAAAGCCTTTAAGGAGTAAAAAAGCTGTTCCAAAAACAGAAAACAGAGATATTGCATCAAATATTCTTACCGTAAAAAAACTTATAGCACTTTCTGAAATGGAAATATTTTCTTTTTTCAGCATATAAAAAAAAGATAACTCTCCTGTTCTAAAGGGAAGAAATATGTTAAAGACAGTATTGAAGGCGGTTATTCTGAATAACTTTCTAAATTCCTGTATAGAAAGAGTTAACTTCCATCTTAAAGTTCTTGTAATGTATGATAAAAAATAAAGAAAAAAAGCAAAGATTACATTTGGAAAACTTATCTGTTTGAAAAATTGAACAAACTTCTCAAAACCAATAACAGCATAAAATAGATACAGAAATCCTACTGTTATGCCAATGGATATGCATAATTCAAATATTTTAATTAACCTTTTCTTCAACAAGGCCTCTGTTGACTGTTTCTAACTTCTGATTTCTGATAATCTCTCTAATTAAGTAAGGTCTTTTACCCTGGGATTCATAGTAGGTTCTGGTAATCAGCTCAGCAACAATACCTGTAGATATAAGCTGTATCCCAGATAGGAAAAACAGTGTTCCAAAAATCAATAAGGGTCTGTTTCCTATATCCTGTCCTAAAAATAGTTTTATACCTACAAGATAAAGTAGAACTGCTGCTCCAAGCAACAAGAGGACAGCCCCTGAACCTCCTAATATTCTGAGGGGTTTTGTTCTATAATCCAGGAGAAATTTAACAAGGATTAAATCAAGAAGCACTTTAAATGTTCTTGAAATGCCATATTTTGATTTACCATATATTCTTGGATGGTGTTTAACAGGGATTTCTGTAACCTTTGCACCGATAGCTTTTGACAGAGCAGGTAAAAATCTGTGCATCTCCCCATAAAAGTCAAGATTTTTTGCCACTTCTGACCTGTAAGCCTTCAGAGAACATCCGTAATCGTGAAGGTGAACACCTGTTACTTTTGATATCAGCCAGTTTGCAATTCTTGAAGGAAGAGTTCTGCTGATAAATGCATCTTTTCTGTCTTTTCTCCACCCGCTGACAATGTCATATCCTTCATCTATTAATTCTAAGAGTCGGGGTATGTCTTCCGGGTCGTTCTGGAGGTCTCCATCCATTGTTATTATGATTTCTCCTTTTGCTGTTTCAAAACCTGCAGACATCGCTGCTGTTTGACCAAAATTTTTTCTGAAGTTAACTCCAACTACGTGGGGGTCTTTCAGAGAAAATTCCTTTATTATTTCCCAAGAACGGTCTGTTGAGCCGTCGTTCACAAAAATGATTTCATAATTTTTCCCTAATTTTTCAAGAACATTCTTTAACTTCTCATACAAAATAGGAAGGTTTTCTTCTTCATTATAGATAGGTATAACGATTGATAACTCTACCTTTTCCATCTTTCTCCTTTTACATTCTTATAAATTTAACAATTCCCCTTAAACCTAATGGTTTTAACTTTTTCCTGTAAAATTTTGAAGCTTCCCTATACTCTTTGAAGTATCCTATTATAACAGAATAAATAGTGTTTTCGTCTACTGTTTCTTTTTTTAACTGTGGAGAAAATCCTTTGGTTCTTAATTTATCAACAAGCTCCATGGCTTTTTGTTCATCTGAAAATCTACCAACAAGAACATAAAAGCGGATTTTTGGTTTTACTACAGATTTTTTTTCTTCTTGTATTTCTTCAGTTTTTTTTGCTGTCTCTACTCTTTCTAATTGTTTAGGCTCTTCTTTCTTTTGTTTTTTTTGAGGTATCTGGGGTGTTGATGCTTTTGTTGTTTTCGTTTCTAATTTTTTTTCTTTTACTTTTTTTTCTATTTCTCTCTCTGTTTTTTCTATTATTTTTCTGTCTGTAAGATTTAACAGTCTATTTATTCTAATCAGTAAAAGGTCATTGTCTTTGGCAAGTTTTTTTGCTTTTAACAGATAATCTTTAGCTTTTTCATATTCTCCTAAATGAATATAAACTTTTCCAAGACCTACAAAAATTTGTGGACTTATAAGACCTTTATCTTTTGCAGTAAGATATACCGTTAATGCATCTTCATATCTGTTTTGTTGCAGATATAATTCTCCGAGAGATATGTATGCAGGAAGTAAAAAAGAGTTATAAGATATAGCTTTTTTTAGATTTTCTTCATACAGTTTTAGATTGCCTAACTGTTTATATATCAGAGCCATGTTGTATATAGCCACATCTTTTTTCAAGTAATTTGGATTCTGTGCTGCTTTTTGGAAATACCACAGGGCTTTCTCATATTGCTTTTCTTTTGCTAATAATGCTCCAAGATTTGTGTATGTTTCAGCCCTGTCAGGGTCTTTTTCTATTGCCTTGAGAAACATTTTTTTAGCTTTTTCGTATTCTCCAACTTTGCTGTAGGCAATTCCGAGGGCATTCAGTATTTCAGGGTCGTTAGGGTTTATTTCGTAAGCTTTATTTAGGTAGTAAAGCGCCTGTGAGTTATTATCTGAGTTTAAATAGGATAAACCTATTTTATAGTAATATGTTGCATTTTGAACTGTCTCTTTTCCTATATGTTCAGGTTTAGGAGCACAGGAATAAATCAAAATAATTCCTACTAATAGTAACTGAATAACTCTCATCTCTTTTCCTTCCCCCTGATTTCAATATTTAGTTCTTCTATCTTCTTGTGAATTGTATTTCTGTGAATGCCTAAATATTTAGATGCTTCAGATATGTTACCCTTAGTGTATTCTAAAACTTTTTTGATAACAACTTTTTCTGCTTCTTCAATAATTTTTGTGTATATATGTTTTTTACTTTTGCTGAACATCTCTTCAACTTCTCTTTCTATTCCTTTTCTCCAGTCTCCACTACTGTAAAGCTTACCTGTAGGAATAGTTAAAAGTTCAGGAGTTATAGGTCTATCTCTGTAAATAGCTATAAGTTTGTTTACAAGATTTTTGAGTTCCCTTATGTTACCGGGAAATTCGTAGTTTTTGAGTATCTCTACAGCCTCTTTTGTAAATCCTCCCTTTTGTAATCCGTGATTTTTCAAGGCCTGTTTTGTAAATAGTTCAATGAGGTCTGGTATGTCTTCTCTCCTTTCTCTGAGGGGAGGAACATTTATCTCAATTACAGATAATCTATAAAACAGGTCTTCTCTAAACTTATCTTCTGCTATTAGCTTGACCAGGTTTTTGTTGGTTGCTGCTATTACCCGAACGTCAACTTTTACACTTTTTGTAGAGCCAACAGGGGTTACTTCCATCTCCTGTAAAACCCTTAGCAATTTTCCCTGTGCTTCCATTGGTAGTTCACTGATTTCATCCAAAAATATCGTCCCACCATCTGCTGCTTGAAATTTTCCTGGTTTACTTCTATCTGCTCCTGTAAAAGCTCCTTTTTCATATCCAAACAGTTCTGACTCTATGAGCCCTGAAGGGATTGCAGCACAGTTTATTGCTACAAAGGGTTTATCTGAGCGGTTACTGTATTTATGGATTAATTTTGCTATCACTTCTTTTCCTGTTCCACTTTCTCCTGTAATCAGAACAGGTTGATTGCTTGCACTGGCTCTTCCTACTATTTTGAAAACTTCTTTCATAGCTGGACTTTTACCTATAATGTCAACTTCTGTTTTTTCTTTTACTGTTTCTGTTGAGATTATGTTTTCTATTTCTTTTACTACAGAACGGATTTTATTAATGTCAAATGGTTTAGGTATGTAATCAAAAGCCCCTAATTTCATTGCTTCTATAAGGTAGTTATACTCATCGTGTCCAGAAATCATAATAACGTAAGGTCTATTTTCTAATGAAACTAAGGATTTTAAAATTTCCATTCCGTTAGAATCACCAAGGGATATGTCTAAAAAAACTATATCTGGTTTTTCTCCTGTTATCTTTTTTAAAGCATCTTTACCAGATTCGTAAGATTTTACTTCTATTCCCTCTTTTTTTAATATTTTTTCTAAAACTTTTCTAATTGTTCTTTCGTCATCAAAAACTAAAGCTTTCATTTTTCACTCCTTTCTGGTATGGGAAGGAGGATTTCAAATGTTGCATCACCTAAGTATCTTAGAATTCCTCCATGCTCTTTTACAATTTTGTATGAAGAAGATAAACCTATACCCATTCCCCCTTTTTTTCCTGAAACGAAAGGAATAAATAACTTATCTACCATCTCTTCAGGCACTCCCCTACCTGAATCTTTTATTCTCACATACACTTTATTTCCTTTTGGTGAATAAACTTTATCCCATGATATTCCTGTTGATATACTAATTTTACCTTTTCCCTCTACTGCTTCAATTCCATTTCTAATTATATTAACAAAAACTCTATGCATGTAGTCTGGGTCTATGTAAAGGTCTGGAAGACTTGGGTCGTAAAGTCTTTCAAACTTAATTTCTTTATACTGCTTTTCAACTGTTTTTATAGCTTCGTCAATTACTTTGTGTATGTTGTTATACTTTTTAAATAGTTTTAAAGGCTTTGTTATTACTGTTATCTCGTTTATCAGATTTTCTATTCTTTTTACTTCGTATAAAATGTCATCTATAAGCTCCATATCTTGAATGTCTTCTTTTAGAAGCTGAGCAGCTCCTTTTATTCCCCCTATAGGGCCTTTCATGTCGTGAAATATGGAAGACAAAAGTTTGGATATAGTTACTATTAAACCTTCTTTTTTTGATGTTTCTTCCATTTCTATGAAACGGGTAATATCTCTGATAAGAAGGGTAAAACCTTCTTCCTCCAATGGAAAAACATCAATCAAGAACTTGCTGTCATCTACTTCAAAAAAAATCCCTTTTACAGACATTCCTTTTTTAACAAAATTAAGATTAAGGGGATACGCTATTAGATTATTAAAATTACTAAATCCAATCTGGGATTTAAGTGTGTAGCCTGCTTGATTTGTATATATAACATTGCCTTCTCTATCAACGACTACTACTGGATCCTCAATGCTTTCTAAAATTTTTTCGTATCTATCCATTTTTTTATAGGCGGGAGAAAACCCGCCGCTATTTTATTTCTCTGACTTGATTTCGGTAAACTCCTGTTTAACAGCTTCCTGAACATTCTGTGATATTTTATATGCACAGAATGAAGGTCCACACATTGAACAGAATTTTGCAGATTTAAACCCTTCTTGGGGTAATGTCTCATCGTGATATTTTCTTGCTGTTTCAGGGTCTATAGCAAGCTGAAATTGTTTTTCCCAATCAAACTCATATCTTGCTTTTGACATAGCATCATCCCATTCTTTAGCTCCCGGTCTGTGTCTTGCAAGGTCTGCTGCGTGAGCTGCTATTTTGTAAGCTATCAGTCCTTGTTTTACGTCCTCAGGGTTCGGCAGTCCTAAATGCTCTTTTGGTGTAACATAACACAACATTGATGCCCCATACCATCCTGCCATTGCTGCGCCTATTGCTGAAGCAATGTGGTCGTAACCGGGAGCTATGTCTGTAACTAATGGTCCAAGAACATAAAATGGAGCTTCGTGACACAGTTCCATCTCTTTTTTGATGTTCATTTCTATCTGGTCCATTGGAACGTGGCCAGGTCCTTCAATCATAACCTGAACACCGTGTTCCCATGCTTTTTTTGTAAGCTCTCCTAATACTTTAAGCTCTGCAAATTGAGCTTCATCAGAAGCATCATTTATGCAACCAGGTCTAAGACCATCTCCGAGGGAAAATGTAACGTCATATTTTTTAAATATCTCACATATTTTGTCAAAGTTTGTATAAAGAGGATTTTGCTTGCCGTGAACTGTCATCCACTCTGCCATTATAGAGCCACCTCTGGAAACGATACCCATAAGCCTGTGGTTTACCATTGGTAGAAATTCCCTTAAAACCCCTGCGTGTATAGTCATGTAGTCAACACCCTGTTGGGCTTGATGTTCAATCATGTCTAAAATATCCTGCTCTGTTAGATTTTCTATAGACCTTACTTCCTGAACAGCCTGATATATGGGAACTGTTCCTATCGGAACAGGAGATTCTCTTATTATTGCTTCTCTTATCTCATCAATATTCCCACCAGTGGATAAATCCATAACTGTGTCTGCTCCGTATTTTAAGGCAACTCTTAATTTTTCTAATTCTGTTTCAATATCAGAGACAACAGCAGAGTTTCCTATATTTGCGTTAACTTTACATTTTGCAGCTATACCTATTCCCATAGGTTCTAAGGAGTAATGATTTATGTTTGCAGGTATGACCATTCTTCCCCTTGCAACTTCTTCTCTGACTTTTTCTGGAGACAACATTTCTTTTTCAGCAACATATTTCATTTCTGGAGTTATTATCCCTTCCCGTGCATAATCCATCTGTGTTTTACCGTAAACTGTGCTTCTTTCTACTTTATATTTACCCATAATAGACCTCCTTTTTTACGTTTTATAACTTTTTAACATTCCATACTCTAAATTAAAAATGAAAATAGTCATAAATCTCATTTAGTCAAATGTATCTTATTCTACTATTTTATAGACCGCTCCTTGAGGAGTTAGAATACTCTCTATTACATTAACCCTTATTTTGTGTTGATGTCCAAGTATCTTGTTTTCATATTTTTTTATGTTTTCTATGAGCAATCGTCTGTCAGTATGTTTTATCCTTTTCAGTGTTATGTGGGGAACAAACTTTTTAACTTCACTTTCAAATCCAATATTTTTGAGTCTGAGGTTTATTTCTGTATATAGATAGTGCAGTTTTTCCTGGTTAGTTACCTTTACAAAGAATACGCGAGGATTTTCTAAAGAAGGGAAAACTCCTAATCCTTTTAACTCTAAATCAACATCTAAATCTTTGTTTAGAAACTCAGACAAACTTTTTTTCACAGAAGATAATTGAATATCAGAAACATTACCTAAGAAGCGATAAGTGAGATGTAAATTTTTTTCAGGAACCCATTTGCCTGATATTATCCCCCCAAAGTCTTTTTTAATTTTAATGTAATTTTTTCTGAACACTAAAGGTTCCAGAAAGCTCCCAATGAATATTCGTTTCAAGAAAATAACCTTAAACTTTTTTATAATTTTAGCATAACTTTCCTTAAAGTTTTCATTTTAGTTAGGTTTATGTTTCTGTCCAAAAACCTGATATGATATAAATCATAAAACTGTCGGAAAATCGCATAAAATCTAAACTTTATAATTGAGACAATATTGAGATTGAAATTTGACAAAATCAAGAAAAATCAGTATTTTAATGATAGGTCTGTCAGAAATTAAGGCTATCTGGAAAATGAATACGTTGATACTCAACGATTAGCGGGGGACTGTTGCACTCACCCGATTTACTGAGGGTATTGCGACTCAGCTCCCTTTTCTTTATTTTTTCCAAGATTCTCTCTACTTGTTGCACTCACCCGATTTACTGAGGGTATTGCGACAGAACAGGATTTCTACATTCCTGTTCTCCATAATCCGTTGCACTCACCCGATTTACTGAGGGTATTGCGACAGTCTGTCCTTCAGTCTTTCAAAATCTGTGCTGTCTGTTGCACTCACCCGATTTACTGAGGGTATTGCGACAGTCTGTCCTTCAGTCTTTCAAAATCTGTGCTGTCTGTTGCACTCACCCGATTTACTGAGGGTATTGCGACTTGGCGGGACTGCACCTTTTACAGAAGCAAGACCTGTTTTGGTTGCACTAACCCGATTTACTGAGGGTATTGCGACCATTGATCAGGAATACCTTAGTAAAGGCTCCCACTTTTTTAGTTGCACTCACCCGATTTACTGAGGGTATTGGGACACTATATGGGATACAATTAGATTTGCACAATTACTTTAGTCATTTTTAAAATATAAAAAAATAAAAAATATAACCGAAATATATTTATATGAAGCAGTCTATCAGGACCCGTTTACTTATACGAGTATCTATACTATTAATAGTTCTTTTCCTGATTAATCAAGCATTAGAATACAAAAGTTTCAGAGACATAAGTATAGAAAACATAAGAAATCAGTCTTTAATAATAGCTGAAATAGTTAGGGACTCATTAACTACTCTTATGGAAATCGGAGAAATAGACAAAAGATACATACTGCTTAATAACATAAAAGAAAACAAGAATGGTATAGAAGAAATTAGAGTAGTTAGAGGAGAAAATGTGATATCTCAATACGGCAAAGGCAGTCCTGAAGAAGTTCCTAAAACAGAAGAAGAAACATATGTCTTGAAAACCGGTAAAACTTATGAAAAAGTTGTAGAAAATCTTTCTAAAGTAGAATATGTATTAATAATTCCATACAAAGCTGTTCCTAAAGGAAAAATAGACTGTCTAAAATGTCATAACGTTAAAGCCGGAGATATTTTAGGAGCAATTTACATAAAAACTGACCTTACAGCTGTAAGGTCTTCTGCTTTTAATACACTTATGAGCACTTCTGTTGTTTCAATGATAATCTTCCTTTCTACTGTGTTCGTAATTATCAAATTTTTCCAACCCTACACAGAGTTTTTTAAAAGACTAAAAAAAGGTCTCACTAAAGCTAAAGAAGGAGATTTCAGGGAAAGAATTTTTATAAATACTAATGATGAAGCAAAAGAAGTGGCAGATAGTTTTAACGAATCCATGGATAAACTGTGTTCTACTTTGAGCTCTATTGAGAAAAAGGTTTCTTACCTCATAGGAGGAAATTATGAAAAGTCTAACAATGCTCTCAAAGACACATATCACATCGTAAACGAATTGGTCAAGATTTATAACTTTAAAAAAATTGTTGAAAAAGATGCCACAAAAGAAGACATTTACATACGCCTGAAAAAATTAATGAAAGATATGGGTGTTGAAAAATATTCTATCTATGAAGTAGATTACGAGAAAAATCGTCTAATAGACATTGATGAATCTGTCAAGTGGTGTAAAGATGTAGTTTTTTCTAATGCTGATATGTGTAGAGTCAAAAGAACAGGTTCTGAAGTGATATCTGAAGAGTATGCCTGTGTATGCCCTAACTTTATAAACTGTGAAAATGGAGAAGCTGAAGAGCTTTTCACCTGTATTCCTATATACATAGGAGGAAGAGTAGGTATCATACTTCAGCTTGTTTACTCAAAAGAAGAAAAAGAAGAAATAAGAAACAAACTCGTCTTTATAGAAGCATATCTAAGAGAAGTAGCACCAGTTCTTGAAGCTAAATCCTATATGGAGAAGTTGAAAAAACTGTCTTTAGTTGACCAGCTTACAGGAGTTTACAACAGAAGGTTTTTAGATGAATTAGTTCCTAAAATATCGGCTTTTGCCATCAGGAAAAATACAATAGTAGGAATACTTATGGTAGATGTGGATTTCTTTAAACAGATTAACGACAAGTATGGTCATGCTGTTGGAGATGAAGTGCTCAAAAAAGTAGCTTCCATTATAAAAGGTAGCGTTAGACAGTCTGATATTGTTGTGAGATACGGTGGAGAGGAATTTTTAGTTATACTTATAGATATCCCTGAAGGCGAAGCAGAAGCTGTTGCTGAAAAAATTAGAAAAAAAGTTGAAGCCTCAAGAATACACGTAGATGGAGCCATCTTAAGAAAAACGGTAAGTGTAGGGGTGTCTGAATTCCCTAAAGACAGTGATAAGTTCTGGCAGTGTGTGAAATTTGCTGACGTTGCCCTTTATAAAGCCAAAGAAGAAGGAAGAAATAAGGTAGTAAGATTTAAAGCTGAGATGTGGGAAAATGAAGAGTATTGATGTAGTAGAGGTAAAGCCTTATTTCCTACATCCCCAAAAAAAAATAATAATTCCCCAACCTACGAGATTTTGGATTTTAAACAGAAGTTTAAGGTCTTTAATATCAAGATTAGAAGAAAAAGGGCAGATAAAATATTGGGAAGAAAAAGTAACTCAAGATGAAGAGCTGTTTAACTTTTTTGTTGAATTACATAAAAAGGAAATAGAAATCAGGAAAAATATAATAAAGGAGGCAAACCTTCCCCCTTATGCAGTAAAAAAGTTGACTGAAACAGGGATAGGAGGAATTGAAAAATTTAAAGAAAAACCTTTTAAAGTAAAGTGTTTGCATCTATGGACTGCTTATCATATAGGAGATAAAAGTTTTAATAACCCTATTGGAGAATTTGTTTTAAAAAATATTCTGCAGACTTGAGTTGTCATATTTAGACGATTTCATATATTATTTTCCTCTACACCAGTTTTAGGAGGTTTTATGATTTACGACGAAGAGTTTGACGTTGCTGTAATAGGTGGCGGACACGCTGGTATAGAGGCAGCACTATCATCTGCAAAATTAGGGGCAAAGACTGTTCTGATAACTTTGGACAGGGAAAAGATTGGAGTAATGCCCTGTAACCCAGCTATTGGTGGTATAGCAAAAGGTATTGTTGTAAGGGAAGTTGACGCCCTTGGAGGAGAGATGGGGAAAGCTATAGACCACACAGGTATCCAGTACAAAACTCTGAATACAAGAAAAGGTCCAGCTGTTCGTTCACCACGGGCACAGGCTGACAAAGAAGAATACAGAAAATATATGGTAAACAAAGTATCAAACACAGAAAACCTAACAGTTATAGAAGGTGAAGCCACTAATATATTCCTGAAAAAAAACAGGAGTGAAGTGGAAGGTGTTGAGATAGATGGAAAAATAAGGATAAGAGTAAAGTCTGTTGTTGTTACAACAGGAACATTTTTAGAAGGGGTTATACACATTGGAGATAAACAGTTTCCTGCAGGCAGAATGGGGGAAAAACCTGCCAACAAACTGCCAGAGTTTTATAAAAAATCAGGATTTCCCCTCGTAAGATTTAAAACTGGCACACCAGCAAGATTAGACAAAAACAGTATAGATTTTTCTGGTCTTGAAGAAGCTCCCGGAGATGAACCTCCACCAAAGTTTTCCTTTTGGACAGAGCCTGCAGGTTCTTACTGGTTTAAAAAAGGTCAAAAAGAGCAAATATCCTGTTACATAACTTACACAACACCACAAACCCATAAAATTATAAGGGAAAATCTCCACAGAACAGCCCTTTACGGTGGGGCAATAACAGGAGTGGGCCCCAGATACTGTCCATCTATTGAAGACAAAATAGTAAAGTTTGAAAACAAAGAAAGACACACAGTTTGGCTTGAACCAGAAACGAGAGATGGGATAAGTATATATCCTAATGGTCTCTCTACTTCTCTGCCTGAAGAAATTCAGTGGGAGATGTATCGCTCTATTCCGGGACTGGAAAATGTTATTCTTCTTAAACCTGCATATGCTATTGAGTATGACATTGTTCCTCCAACAGAGCTGTATCCAACCCTTGAAACCAAAAAAATCAAGGGGCTTTTCCACGCAGGAAACTTTAATGGGACAACAGGATATGAAGAAGCAGCAGGTCAGGGAATTGTTGCAGGTATCAATGCTGCCCTTAGAGCTTTAGGCAGAGAAATGATATATATAAGAAGGGACGAAGCATACATAGGTATAATGATTGACGACCTAACTACTAAAGGTGTAATAGAGCCTTACAGGCTTTTCACCTCAAGGGCTGAATACAGACTTTATCTAAGACAGGACAACCCTATCTTAAGATTATACCAGAAGGCATATAACATAGGGATGCTGTCAGAAAAGGAGTATAAAATAGCAAAAGAAACAGAGCAGGAAATAAAAGACTGGCTTGATAGATACCAGCAAGAAAGGATAAAAGAAAATGGCAAAAGTTATACACTGTTTGAATATCTAAAAAGGTCAGATGTAACAATAGAAGATTTAAAGGAAAAAGATATTCATATTCCAGAGAGGGATTATGTAGCAGAAGAGATAGAAATATTAGCTAAATACTCTGGATATTTTGAAAGGGAAAGAAAACTAAACGAAAAAATGAAACATCTTGAAAGTATAAAAATACCTTCAGACATTGATTACTCAAAAATAGCAGGACTAACAAAAGAGGTTGTTCAGAAATTATCACAGGCAAAACCTATGACCTTGGGGCATGCGTCAAGACTTGAAGGGATAACTCCTGCAGCAATAACTGCAATAATGGTTTACTTAGAAAAAATGAGAAGGGAAAAGGTAGGGAGTTAAACCCCTGCCCTTTCATAAAGTTTTGCCTTCATTACTTTACCAATTTTAAAGTGGACAACTTTTTTGGAAGGAACTTTTATTTTTTCTCCTGTTTTAGGATTTCTGGCTATTTTTGCAGGTCTTGTTTTTACTCTAAAGCTTCCAAGACCCCTTATTTCTATCCTTTCTCCATTTTTTAATGCTTCAATCATGGCTTCAAAGGTGCCGTTCACCACTGCTGCAACTATTTTTTTGTCAATCTCAGGGAATTCTTCTGCAATCTTTTCTATAAGCTCTGACTTTTTCATCTATCCTCCTCTATTTGGTTAATTTCTATATTCATTACTTTCAGCTGCTCCATGCATCTATCACATACAGGCTGTCCATTTTTACCAACAGACACATCATAAATCCAGCACCTTGGACATTTTTCCCCTTCAGCTTTTTTAACTGCCACCATTATTCCACTTTCGTCTTCAACAACAACATCTCCTGCTACATCTTTTCCTATTTCAACCTGAGAAACAGTAAAGAAGAATTTAATCCAGTTTAGCCTTTCTTCAACAATTTCTTTGTATTTATCAGGGAGAGAAAGGATAACTTTTGCCTCGTAGGGATGTCTTATAATGTCAGACTTTCTTGCCTCTTCTAATCCCTTTAAAACTACATCTCTGACGATAAGGAGCTTTGTATAAATTTCTTCTAAATTTTTATCTATAAAATCTACATTTACTATAGGCATCAGTTCCAGATGAACACTTTCCTTTGCTGTCCTGTCAAATTCTCTAACGTGTCCCCATATCTCTTCCATTGTAAATGAAAGGATAGGAGCAAGTAGTTTAGATAAGGATTTTAAAAGATTATAAAGAACAGTTTGTGCAGACCTTCTCTCTAAAGATTTGGGAGCATATACATACAGCCTGTCCTTTAAAATGTCAAGGTATACTGCTGAAAGGTCAACAATCATAAATCTTTTTATCTCGTGATATATTCTGTGAAATCTATAACTGCTGTATGCCTCGTGTGCCTTGTCTATAATTCTCTGGAGCTTTGACAACATCCATCTGTCTATCTCAAGGAGATTTTCGTAAGAAACAAAGTCCTTTTCTGGATTGAAATCATATAGATTGCCGAGGAAATATCTAAATGTGTTTCTTATTTTTCTGTAGTCGTCAGCTATACTTTTAAGAAGATTCATACCGATTTTTATGTCTTCTGTATAGTCTTCAGAAACAACCCACAGCCTTAAAATATCTGCTCCATACTGTTTTATTACCTTTTCTGGAGGTATAACATTACCGAGGGATTTAGACATCTTTCTGCCAGCTTCATCTAATATAAAGCCGTGGGTTAAAACACTGTCGTAAGGTGCCCTTCCGTAAGATGCTGTGCTTTCAAGTAGTGAAGACTGAAACCATCCCCTGTGCTGGTCTGAACCTTCAAGATACATGTCAGCAGGCCATCTGAGCTCCTCCCAGAAACCTGACTTTAAAACTGATGCATGGGAAACTCCTGAATCAAACCACACGTCAAGAATGTCTTCTTCCTTTTTAAATTCATCAGAGCCACATTTTGGACATTTATAACCTTCAGGAAGTAGCTCTTTAGCATCTTTTTCAAACCATATATCTGCCCCATATGGATTATTTTCAACAAGATTAGCTACGTGCTCAAACACATCTTTATCCCTTATTATCTCTCCACACTTTTTACAGTAAAAAACGGCAATAGGAACTCCCCAGCTTCTCTGCCTTGATATACACCAGTCTGGTCTGTTTTCTACCATTGATTTTATTCTGTTTTCACCCCAGTAAGGTATCCATTTAACCCTTTCTATTTCCTTTATAGCCTCTCCCCTCAGAGTGTTTCCATTGCTGAGAACAGCATCCATTGATATGAACCACTGGGGCGTTGCTCTGAATATAACAGGATTTTTACATCTCCAGCAGTGGGGATAAGAGTGTTCAACAAACTCGTGGTGTAGGAGTGCTCCTGTTTCTTTTAGTTTTTCTACGATGAGATTGTTTGCATCAAATACTTTTATTCCTTTTATAAAATCTGGAGCCTCTTCTGTAAATCTACCTTCATCATCTACAGGAGCAAAAGGTTCAATACCGTAGCGCTGGCCAATAATGTAGTCTTCCTGACCGTGTCCAGGAGCCATATGAACAAGACCTGTTCCAGCTCCAAGCTCAACAAATTCAGACAGATAAAGTTTGGAAACTCTGTCTATAAAAGGATGTTTGTATTCAAAAAACTCAAGTTCTCTTCCTTTTACAGTTTTTATAATCTCACCGTTTATACCTGTTTTTTCTGTAAAACTTTCTAAAAGTTCATGAGCAACAATGTAAACCTTATCTTCTGATTTTACAAAAACATAATCAAAGTCAGGATTTACCATAATCCCAAGGTTTGCAGGTAAAGTCCACGGAGTTGTTGTCCATATAACTGGATAAATCTTTTCTTTTATTCCAAAAGGCTGGTCAACAAGCTCAAAAGCAACATATATAGACGGGTCTTTTTTATTTTTATACTCAACTTCTGCTTCAGCCTCTGCCGTTTTGTCGTATATACACCAGTAAACAGGCTTTTTCCCTCTATAAGCAATTCCAGCATTAAATATTTTCCCAAGCTCTCTAATTTCTTGAGCCTGATAAGAAGGCCTCATTGTAAGATAAGGTTTGTCCCAGTTTCCTATGATACCAAGTCTTATAAATTCTTCCTTTTGAATGTTAACAAACTTCTCAGCATACTCTCTGCACAGTTTTCTAAACTCAGATTTTGAGAGTTCCTCTTTTTTCTTTTTTTGACTTTTTAGCTGTTTTTCTACCTGCTGTTCAATAGGCAGTCCGTGACAGTCCCAGCCTGGAACAAAAGGAGAATCTTTTCCTTTCATAGACTCATATTTTACTAATATGTCTTTTAAGATTTTATTTAAGGCATGACCAAGGTGAATGTGACCGTTTGCATATGGAGGGCCGTCGTGGAGTATATACTTTTCTTTTCCTTCTCTTTCTTTTCTCAGTTTATCGTAGATTTTTATTTCTTCCCATTTCTTTAAAATCTCTGGCTCTCTATTGGGCAGATTTCCTTTCATAGGAAAATTAGTCTTTGGTAAGTTCAAAGTATCTTTCCAGTCCAATATGTTAACCTCCAGCATTTTTCCCAGACATAATATTATAAGCCATTCTCAATACTTAATCATAAGTAGTAAACTGAAGTATAATTTTTATAGTGTAAGAATAATTTTAGGAGTTAGAAATTGAGAAAATTAATTGTTCTAATAGGAATTCTGGTAACTATCTCCCTTTCTATCGCTCAAGATGAAACAAGGGAAGGTCAAGACAGTCTAACATTTGAACAGATTAAGAATGACAGCTGGATGGACTCTGCATTTTTAGTAAAAAGGTTTAATTTTCTGCCTGTCCTTCAGAAAAATGCAGGCACTTTAGGACTTACAGAAGAACAAAAAAAGATAATTAATAGTTTCTACTCAAAATACTATCAGAAGATGGTTGAACTGGCAAAATCTATTCAGGAAAAAGAAAAACAGCTACAGGATTTAATCATAAATGGGGGAGACTCAAAGAAGATAAAAGAGCTTATCGTTGAAATTGCGAAAGAAAAAGCAGAGCTGACAGTTTATAACATAAAAGAAGTGAGAACTATCCAGAGTGCCCTTACTAAAGAGCAGTTTGAAAAACTGAAAAATCTGATAAGTCAGCAAATAATTTAGATGAGAAAGTTTTTTTTCGTATTCCTGATTCTTTTCAATATGTCTTTTGGCCTCTCTATTGATGAAGCTGTTAAACTGGCTATTGAGAGACATCCATTTTTAAAACAGCAAAAATCTTTGTTAGATTCAGCCAAATACGATTATTTTTCAACATTTGGAAACTTTCTCCCCTCTATATCTGTTGATTACAGTTATACAAAATTTATAGACCTTTATCCTTCAGATTACTTTTCAAGGGGGCTGTCATTGAACATTAGCTGGACTATATACAATGCAGGTCAAAATATACTGTTTAACAGGATAAAGGAAAAACTGTTTAAAAGCAGTCAGAAAAGCTATCAGGAAACTATTTTAGACATTACATACCAGGTAAAAAATGCATATTACACAGCTGTAGCAAAGAGGGAAATCTGGAAAGTTAGAAAAATACAGCTTAGAGCAGCAGAAAAAAACTATCAGATGGCACGTAAAAAACTAAAACTTGGATTAGTTACAAAGGCAGATTACCTGCAAGCAAAGGTAAGACTTGAAAATGTCAGATACAGTCTTGTAAACGCACAAAATGAGTATAAAAAGTCTTTAGCACAGCTGTGCAGTCTAATAGAATATCCGTTAGACTGTAACATAAGTCTTGAAACAGAGACTCTTGACAGTTTAGAAAAGGATAAAATCCCATCTTTTGAAAAGATAGAGAAAATAGCATTCAACAGACCAGTTTTTTCACAATACAGGTATGACATAGAAACAGCGAAACTCCAATCAATCAAATCTCTGGCTACATTTACTCCTTCTATATTTGTCAGCTATTCTATAAATAGGGATTACAGCTCCCTTTCCCAAAACACAGACAGTTATTCTATTTTCAAAATAGGTCTTTCGTGGACAATCTTTGAAGGTCTAAAAAGATACTACAGCTATCTTTCAGCCAGAGAAAACGAACGATTTTACAAATACAGACTAAAAGAACTTAAAAGGGAGATTAAACTCAGCTTATATAAAACATATCTTGACCTTAAAACTGCCTACGAAAACTTAGAAGTAGCCAAAGAGCTGTTAAAACAGGCTGAACAGAACTACAAGCAAGCCCTTGGAGAATACAGGGTAGGAAAAGGAGACATAATATCATTGGTTACAGCAGAAAGCTCCCTGTCTTCAGCCCACGAAACTTACATTAACTCCCTTTTGAACATAGCACTAACAAAAACATTTTTAGAAAGGGAGATGGGAGTTAAATCACTCTATACAGAAGGTGAGAAGCAGTGAAAAAGATTATATGGGCAGTTTTAATACTTATTATAGGTGGAGTAGCTTTATTTTATTTCTTCAGCTTAAAAGAAAAAGATAAAGAACAGGTTAAAGTGTTTGAGACTCAAAAAGTGAGAAAAGGAGAAATAAAAAACATAATAAACGCAACAGCCATAGTGAAAACCAGAGTTAATGCTTACCTGAAAATAGGAACAAGAACAACAGGTCGTATTCAAAAAATGTTTATAGACATAGGAGATTATGTAAAAAAAGGACAGTTAATAGCTATCATTGACCAGAGAGAGTTTAAAAAGAACATAGAGAAACTTCAGAAGCAGTTAAAAAAAGCAAAAGACAAATTAACCCAGATAGAAAAACTGTATCCAATAAAGATAGAAGAAGCAGAAAAAAACTATCAGTCTGCAAAAGCTGAATATGAGTATGCTCTCTGGAAATACGAAAGGGAAAAACAGCTACTTAAGGAAGAATTCACAACAAAAGAAAGCTTTGAAGCAGCCAAAAGAGAGCTAAAATCCAAAAAAGCCAGGATGGAACTAACTAAAAAGACACTGGAAAAATTAAAGGTAGAATACCATACAGAAAAAAAGTTAGCACAGGACGACATAGCTATTTTAGAAAAAGAACTCCAAAGAGAAAAAGTCAGACTGTCTTATACAGAAATCTATTCCCCTATTGATGGTATAGTATCAAATGTAGTTGCAAGAGAAGGAGAAACGCTTGTTGCAGGTCTTCAAGCAGGAGAACTTGTAACAATACTAAAGCCAGATAGATTAGAAATACAGATATTTGTTGATGAGACAGACATAGGCAAAATAAAAAAAGGCCAGAAGGTTTTTTACCACGTAGATGCATATCCAGACAAAGTTTTTACAGGGATAATAACAAAAATTTACCCTGAACCTATCGTAAAACAGAACATTGTTTACTATTTAGCTATAGTTCCTGTAAAAAAGAAGTATGCAAATTTTTTAAGACCAGAGATGACTGTGTATACAAAAGTAATCGCTGGAGTTAAAAAAGACGCCATAATAATTCCTAACTCTGCGGTGCGATTTGAAAAAGGAAAGCAGTATGTTTATGTTGTTGAAAACGGAAAAGTAGAAAAAAGATTTATAAAAACTGGCTGGATAGATGAGAAGTTTACAGAAGTAATAGAAGGTCTGAGAGTGGGAGAAATTATAGCAACAAAGTTTAGAGCACCAGTAAAAACAAAGGTTTTCCAATGAAAGAAGTTATAAAACTCCAAAAGATAACAAAAATTTATCAAACAGCTGGAATAAAAACTTATGCACTGAGAGGAATAGACCTTACTGTCCACGAAGGAGAATTTGTTGCCATAATGGGAGCATCAGGTTCAGGAAAAACAACATTGATGAACATTATAGGTTGTTTAGACACTCCCACTTCAGGAAAATATTATCTGTTAGGAAACGACGTGTCCCAGTTAGATGACGATAAACTTTCCCAGATAAGAAATGAATATATAGGATTTGTTTTCCAGCAATTTTTCCTTATACCATATTTAACAGCCTATGAAAACATACTCGTTCCAGCTCTTTATTCAAAAACAAACTTTGCAGAAAAAGAGAAAAAAGCAGAAGAAATACTAAAGATGCTTGGATTATACAACAGGAAAAATAATAAACCTTCCCAGCTTTCTGGAGGACAACAACAGAGAATAGCCATAGGTAGAGCTTTGATTAACGACCCTAAACTCATACTTGCTGATGAACCAACAGGAGCTTTGGACAGCAAAACAGCTGAAGAAATTATGAATATATTTGTTGAACTGAACAGAAAAGGAAGAACCATCATTCTTATAACCCACGACCCTAAAGTGGCATCTTATGCCCACAGAATAGTTAAAATATCTGACGGACAGATTACAACATAACAAAAATTATCGTAAAATATTTATCTGAATTAAAAAAAGGGGAAATAGATGTTTATAGACATAGGCAAATCTAAATGGATGAAATTTATCCTTTTTATAACTACTTTTGCTTTCGTTGGAACTGCGTTTGTAGCCCTGATTGTTTACAAGCTAACTGGAAACATTCAGGGGGTTGCTCAGGTAAACGGAAAAGAAATTCCAATGGCAGAGTTTTACTATCAGGTTGAACTGATAACAAGACAGATGCAGTCAGAAGGAATAGATACTGCTCCTTTAAGGAAGCAGATAAAAGCAGAAGCATTAAGAAATGTTATCCAGCAAGAACTACTTTATCAAGAAGCTGAAAAAGAGGGATTAACTGCAACAAGAGAAGAAGTAAAAAATTATCTCCTTGACATAGATGCATTTAAAGAAAATGGACAATTTTCCAGAGATAAATATCTGGCATTTTTATCGCAGATTAATCTAACGCCAGCATTTTTTGAAGAAATATTAAGAAAGGAATTATCTATCAGACATCTTTTAACTATTCACAGAGCAGGTTTTTACCTTACACAGGACGAAATGGACACATACATAAACAAACAGCTTGCACGAATAACAGGAGAGTATATTATCATCAAACCATCTCCCTATAAACCAACAGAAAAAGAGATAAAAGAATACTACCACAAACACAAAGAAGAATTTGCAGGAAAAACAGGAAAACTCATCCGCATATACCAGATTAACATAAAAAAACTTGGGCAAGAAAAAGCAGAAAAAGAAGCCCAAAAAATATACCGCAGCATTACAGAAAATAAGTCTGTAACAGAAAAGGAAGGAGTAAAAAAGATATTTGAAGGTGTTTTATTTAAAAACAGTAAGACGATAGAGAAAAAATTATTAACAGAAGCCCTTAAACTGACAAAGGATAAAAAAGTTGCTCTCGTTTCTGACGAAAATTATTATTACCTTATTCACTACATTAAAGACATCTCTCAACCTCTTCCTATAGAAAAGGTAAAAAAACAGATAGTTAGCCGAATAAAGTCAGAAAAAGAAAAGCAGTCTATACAAAAAATACATAAAGAGCTTCAAAGTATAGTAAAGACAGAAAAAAATCTTAAAAACATAGCTGTAAACTACAGGACTAAAATACAAAAAATAAAAGGAGAGACACTACAAGCTTTATCAGCAGAGCTTGGAATTTTACCAGAAAATCTTTCCAAATTAATGAAAACAGATAACATACACACGTTTGCAACCAATTCAGGAGTAATCGTAATAAAGATAAATAAGGTGGAGCCCCCTGACATAAAAAGAAAAGAAGAAATGGCTAAATTACTGAAACCTATACTAACGCAGAGTAAATATCAAACCCTTGTGCAGATGCTGATAGATAAATTACAGGAAGAAGCAGACATAAAAATAAACAGGAGGATTATACAGTAACTTTGGAAAGAACCCCTTATTCTTATGAGTTTTTGTGGAGGCAGGTAGAAGCAGGATATAAAGAAATAAGAAAAGAAAAATACAGAAAACTTGTTGAACAATTTCTATTTGATGAAAATATAAGGAAAAATGTTGAAAAGTTAAAAGATAAAACAGGAAGAAACTATGAAGGAGGTCTTTTGGAAAAAACAGCTTCTGTAATTTCTTTAGCCCTTTGCACATATGATAATTATCCAGAAATAGACATAGACCTGATTCTATGTAGTATAATTTTAAGCTGTTTATGTGCAACTTTTCCTAAAAGAGAATGTTACGAAAAGATAAAAGAATACGATGAGCTTATCCCATTTTTATTTAAGAAAAAAAGAAAAAAACCTACATTAGAGCTTACTGTTTACGATGGTCTGATAAAGTTAGACAATAAAATATACCTGAAATTAGAGAGGAGACGAGGGGAGAATAAAAAAGGAGAGGTAAAGTGATGGTTCCAGAAGAAAGGATGATTTTTGACAACGGCTCACATCAAAACATACTTCTTGAGGATTTTGGACACGGAGAAATGGTTCAGGCTAATGTTCACCTCATAGTAGACAACAAACAGGGAATGATTCTTGACCCAGGAGGACACAAGGTATTTAAGCATCTACTTTCTGAAATTGGAGGGCTTATAGGAATTGACAACCTGAAATACATATTCCTGTCCCATCAGGACCCTGATATTGTAGCTGCCATAAACGGTTGGCTTATGACAACAAAAGCTACAGCGCTTGCTCCTGTTTTATGGATTAGATTTATACCCCACTTTGGAGTAGATAGATTAGTCATTAACAGGATAAAAGGCATAGGGGATGAAGGAACAATAGTAAAACTTGGTTCTTCAGAGCTATACCTGATTCCTGCTCACTTTATGCACGCCCCTGGCAACCTACAGGTTTACGACCCAGTATCCAGAGTTCTGTATTCAGGAGACCTTGGAGCTTCTTTAGGTCAGGACTACATATATGTAGAAAACTTTGAAGAACACATCCAGTATATGGAAGGATTTCATAGAAGATACATACCCACATCAAGAATATTAAAAGCGTGGCTGAAAATGATAAGACAGTTAGACAT
The DNA here is from genome assembly GCA_026987075.1 of Persephonella sp. Classification (GTDB taxonomy): domain Bacteria; phylum Aquificota; class Aquificia; order Aquificales; family Hydrogenothermaceae; genus Persephonella_A. The sequence continues at coordinate 42,700 of JALSNI010000029.1, forward strand.
AGAAACTATAGCACCTCAGCACGGAGCAATTATCAAAGGGAAGGAGAACGTCAACAAATTTTTTGACTGGCTTGAAGACCTTCAGTGTGGTATAGACATAATGGAGGATGTTTACAAAATTCCTACAAGTTACTTTGAAGGTTAAATTTGATAGAGCATTATCCTGTTTTAAACAAAGAAGTTTTGCAATTTTTTTTACCAATTAAAAAAGGGACAATTGTTGATGCCACCGTTGGAGGCGGTGGCCATTCTTATCTTATACTAAAGAATCTACCAGACATAAAAATAGTTGGTATTGATAAAGATGAGTATGCATTACAAAAGGCTCACCAGAAATTATCAGAATTTAAAAACAGATTTATACTGGTAAAAGATTCTTTTAAGAATATAGATAAAATCCTATCAGATTTAGGAATAAAAAAAGTAGAAGGATTTTTATTTGACCTTGGGGTTTCTATGTTCCAGTTAAAAACAGAGAGGGGGTTTTCTTTTCAAAGAGAAGAACCCCTTGACATGAGAATGGATACTTCCCAACAACTTACAGCATACGACGTTGTAAACTTCTATCCTAAACCAGTTCTTGAAAAAATAATAAAAGAATACGGAGAGGAAAAATTTTACAAAAAAATTGCTTATAACATTGTAGAACAGAGGAAAAAGAAAAAAATACAAACGACAAAAGAGCTTGCAGATATCATTTATTGGTCTTATCCTCCATCATTAAGGAGAGGAAGAATACACCCAGCAACAAGAACATTTCAGGCTATAAGGATAGAAGTAAATAATGAGCTTCAGGAAATAAAAGAAGGAATAAGTAAAGGAATAGAGCTATTGAATAAAGGAGGAATCATTCAGGTTATATCTTTCCACTCTTTAGAAGACAGAATTGTAAAAAATACATTCAAAGAGGCAAAGAAATTAAAGAAATTGGAAATACTGACGAAAAAACCAATTACACCAGGAAGGGAAGAGATTGAAAACAATCCTCCTTCCAGAAGTGCAAAACTAAGAGTGGGAAAAAGGCTATGATAAGAGAAAAAACTTTAGAACTAAAAAAAGATTTTATTCATATAAAAAGATACATCAAATTCTGGGTTTTTATCCTTCTGATTGCAGGGACTCTTGTTGCCTACAATCAATACTACTTCAAAGTAAGTAAAGACATCATAGAATTTAATCAGATAAAAAGCAAATTAATGACACAAAACGCGATGCTAAAAAAGGAGATTAGCAGACTTTCTTCTCCTGAAAGGATAAGCAAAATGGCAGTTAAAAAACTAAAGATGAAGCCAGTAAACTATTCAAAAGTTCATTTCATAGAAATTAAATAAATGGTAAAAAAAAAGGTATATTTTGTATCCTTTATAATTGCAGCAGGTTTTCTTATAGTAATATTAAGACTTTTCTACTTCCAGATACTTAAAAGAGAAGAATACACCCAGTATATAAAGAAGCAGTATTACACAGAAGAAAAAATTATTCTCCCAAGGGGAACAATTTATGATAAAAATGGGAAAATTCTTGCAATCAGTGTCCCCACAATAGATATTTTTGCTTTAACTAAACATATAAAAAATAAAGAGATGCTTGCCAAAGAGCTATCAGTAATACTGAAAAAACCATATAGCCACATTCTAAGAAAATTAAATTCTAAAAGAAACTATGTAGTTATAGCAAGAAATGTTAACAAGTCCCTCAAAGAAAGACTGCAAAAACTGAGAAAAGACCTTAAAGAATGGAACTTGGGTCTTATTGATTCATCTAAAAGATACTATCCGTTAGGAAGCACTGGAGGTTCCAACATAGGCTTTGTAAGTAAAACATCAGGCAAAGGTATGGAAGGGCTTGAACTGAAATACGACAACAAGTTAGGAGGAGGAACAGGAAACATACTGATGATGAAGGATGCCCTGGGAAACCCATTTACAATTGAAAAAAAAGAAGATAAGAACAGACACGACATCACACTTACCATAGATAGCAACATTCAGTATATGGCAGAAGAGGCTTTAAAAAACTTCGTAAAACAGAGAAAACCAAAGGAGGCTCTTATATTAATTGTCAACCCTAATACAGGAGACATTGTTGCTAATGCAACCTATCCAAACTACAATCCAAACATATACTGGAAATACAAAAACCACAAAAATATTTCTTTTCACAATGCTTATGAACCTGGTTCCCTTGTAAAACCTTTTGTCCTTGCTGAAGCAATAGAAGAAAAAAAAGTATCTTTTAATAAGAAATACTACTGTGGAGATGGAAAAATTACTGTGGATGGTATAAAAATAAGAGACCATAAAAAATTTAAGTATCTTACTGCTGAGGAGATAATCATATATTCTTCTAATGTAGGAGCTATAACGCTCGCTCTAAACTTAGACTACGAAAAGTTTTACAACAAGTTGTTTAAGTTAGGATTTGGAAAGTCTACAGGAACTTTTCCTGGAGAAGCAAAAGGTTTGATTAAGAAAAGCAAAAGACCTATAGACATAGCATATGCGTCTATCGGGCAAAACTGGACAGCAACACCTATACAGATTGCTATGGCATACTCAGCCATAGCCAATGGAGGATACTTGCTTAAACCAAACTTTGTTAAAGAGATAATAAATCCCTATACTGGTGAAAAAGAAAAAATAGAAAAGAAAATAATCCGTAAAGTGTTTTCAGAAAAGTCATTAAAGAAACTAAAGTCAACCCTACAATTAGTTGTGGAAAAAGGAACAGCAAGAAAAGGCAAATCTGAATACTTCACAATAGCAGGAAAAACAGGAACAGCACAGAAATACGACCCAAAAATCAAAGCCCTCTCAAAAGAAAAATTTTACACATGGTTTGCTGGATATTTTCCTGCAGAAAATCCTAAGTTTACTATTGTTATATTTGCAAACGAACCTAAAAAAATAAAAAAATGGGAAGCTATTGGAGGAGGAACAGTATCCGCCCCTGTTCTAAAAAATTTAGTTGATCGTATAATGTTTTATGTAAAAGAAAAACCAGACAAAGTTGGAGGAAAAAATGGAAATAAAAACACATCGGCAGATTGACCAGACTATTTCAGGCATTCCAACATCTGTTGAGACAGATAAGTTCGCATCAGTAATCTTAGAAATCACAGACCAGATGAAAGCTGATGAAAAAGGTCTTGTTCACGGAGGATTTTTGTTTTCTGCAGCAGACTACTGCTCAATGCTTGCAGTCAATCATCCTAATGTAGTTTTGGCAAAAGCAGAAGTTAGATTTATAAAACCTGTAAGAGTTGGCGAGCACATATTTTTTGAAGGAATTGTTTCAGAGAGAGAACAGAACAGGAGAACCGTAGAGGTTACTGGAAAAAACGAAAAAAATGAGATAGTTTTTGCAGGTAAATTTTACTGTGTAATACCTGAAAAGCATGTTCTTGACTGACTGGCATAACACAAAAACTGTGTTATAATATTAAACCGTTGGCGGGATAGCCAAGTGGTAAGGCAGGGGACTGCAAATCCCTTATGCGCGGGTTCGATTCCCGCTCCCGCCTTTATAAGAAATCAGTAAAAAAGTCAGTCAATCTATCAAAATATACATTCCAAAAAAACGGCAATATACACTAAAAAAATCTTATTATCAAGATTGATTTAAACGAAAAAATTTTATAGATTGTAATTCTCACAAAAAATGCAGAGGGAGAGAAATGTCAAAAGACTTTACACACCTTCACCTCCATTCTCACTACTCAATGCTTGACGGAATGATTAAAATCCCAGAGCTTGCCCAGAAAGCAAAAGAATATGGATATAAAGCTGTGGCCTTAACAGACCACGGAAACATATTTGGAGCTATTGAGTTCTATCAGGAGATGAAAAAGGCTGGCGTCAAACCAATAATAGGAATGGAAGCATACTTTACAAACAACAGGTTTGAAAAGAAAGGTGAAGGCTCAGACAGTATATTAGCTGACAAAAATTACCACCTGATACTCCACGCAAAAGATAAAACAGGATTTAAAAATCTGATGAAGCTCTCATCCCTTGCATATACAGAAGGATTTTACTACAAGCCAAGGATAGACTGGGAACTATTGGAAAAATATCACGAAGGGCTTATATGCCAGACAGCATGTCTAAAGGGTTTTATACCTCACCTTCTTTCAAAAGGAAAGTTTGATGAGGCTTATGAATACGGCAAGAGACTAAAGGACATATTTGGTGAAGACCTTTATTTTGAGATACAGCTTAATGGCCTTGAAGAGCAAGAAGTTGCAAATAAAGGTCTCTTAGAGCTTGCAGAAAAGTTAGGTGTAAAAGTTGTAGCAACAAATGACTCCCACTATCTAAATGAAGAAGATGCTCAGGCACACGACGTAATAAAAGCCCTCCAGATGAAACTGACACTGAAAGAGCTTAAAGAAAAGGGAAGAGCCTTTAAGGTAAGAGGTCTTCACTTTACAACCCCTGAAGAGATGTATCACAAGTTCAAAGGATACGAGTTTGCTCTAAAAAACACAATGGAAATAGCAGAAAAATGCAACGTTGAGATAGAGACAGCAGAGACAAGGGGATACCTTTTTCCAAAATTCCAGATACCAGGATTAGATAGAGAAGCAACGGAAGAGGAAAAAGCCCAGTATTTTGAAAAGCTGTCGTGGGAAGGTTTAGAAAAAAGACTGTCAAAAATAAAAAATCTGTCAAAAGAAAAATACCAGCAGTACAAAGAAAGACTACAGTATGAGATAAATGTTATAAAACAGATGGGATTTCCTGAATATTTTCTCATTGTTCAGGACTTTATAAATCACGCAAAACAAAACGGCATTCCTGTAGGTCCCGGAAGAGGGAGTGCAGCTGGGTCTTTAGTTGCCTATGTCCTCGGGATAACTGACGTTGACCCACTTCAGCATGGTCTTATTTTTGAAAGGTTTTTAAATCCAGACAGAATTTCTATGCCAGACATAGACGTAGACTTCTGCATGGAAAACAGACCGAAAGTTATTGAATACGTTAAGAATAAATACGGAGAAAATGCTGTTGCCCAGATTATCACGTATAACTTTATGAAATCTAAAATGGTTATCAGAGATGTTGCCCGTGTTTTAGGCTTTTCATATACAGAAGCAGATAAAATAGCAAAGATGATACTACCAGGACCTGTTCAGGGTTCAACACTAACAATAGAAGAAAACTTAGAAGCAAACCCAGAATTTAGAAAACTTTATGAAACTGATGAAAGGGTAAGACAGCTTATAGAC
>JALSNI010000030.1 GCA_026987075.1 Persephonella sp.
AGAAAAGATACCATATTTAGTCAGACCTATGGTAAAACATTACATCAAAGGGCTGAAAGAGATAGATGAAAAATTAAGACAGTTTTCTGTCTTAAAAAGAATTCCTGTTCAGACTATATATGCAGACGAAAATCCATTTTTAAAACTGAGGAAGATGTTTAGTTAATCTTCTGTATAAAATGACAGTTTGTGAGGAAGCTTTTCTACATATATAGACTGGCTTGGAAATGCAAAAGAAGAACCATTTCTCTCAACAATATCCATAATTTTCAGATTTATATCTTCCTTTATAGCCATATATTCAATCCAGTTTGCAGTATTTGTAAACGTATAAATGAAAATATCTAAAGAACTGTCAGAAAACTTGTCAAAAAATACAAGAAGTGTCTGGTTCTTTGCTATTCCCGGATGTTCCTGAAGCATCTGTTTTATCTCTTTTACAATTTTCCTTACAGTGTCTGGAGGTGTGCTGTAAACAAGTCCTATGGTCATCTTTATTCTTCTTACGTCTCTCCTTGAAAAATTCTCTATAGGATTATTTGCTATGTATTGATTTGGAACAGTTACAAGAGACTTCTCAAAAGTTCTTATTTTTGTTGTCCGCATACCTAAGTCTTCCACAATCCCTTCAACAGAACCAACCTTTATCCATTCTCCAATCTTCAAGGATTTATCTGCAAGTATTGTTAACCCACCAAACAGATTGGCAGCTGTATCCTTGGCAGCCAAGGCAATAGCAAGGCCACCTATCCCTAAGGAAGCTATAAGAGCTGTAACGTTAATACCCCACTCCTGGAGAACAGCAAGGATAGCTATAATAACAATAAATACCTTTACAGACTTTATCAGAAAAGAGCCGACTTCCTTTGCAAGCTCTTTTCCAAACTTTTCACTAAAAGTATAAATGTCTGTGCTAAAGACATTAATCCCATTATAAAAAACCCAGAAGACAAGGATTATAAACATAGAACGAACAATATGCTGTGCTATGTCAGCTTGAATACTTAATATATCTAAAACTATCCACAATCCTATAACGATAAACAAAAATCTTAGAGGGCTTTCTATCATACTGAGAATTTTGTCGTCTATACTGGTTTTTGTTCTTGAAACGACAGTTTTTATACTGTTTACTATAATCCTGCTGAATATCTTTCTTAATAATAGGAACAAAATAAAAATAACGAGAGCAATAGCCCACTTGTAGAGGGGCGTTCCTAAAACAACCTGATTTAAAAGCTGGTCAATACCAGATGTTAACTCCATTTCAATTATATTATCCAATATCTTTATTTAATTTTTCAATAAATATAAATAAAAAGCAGATATTAGAATATTTAATATTATAAGTTGAAAATTAATAAATTTCAGGAGAGGTGCCATGAGGAGGAGAGCAGTAGGATTGTTAACGGTAATCCTTCCTTTAGCCTTTTTCTTTATCTCAACTCAAGCAAGTGCTGTTGACCTTATATCAGCTAAAGACCCCAAAGCCATTTTGAATATTGCGAGAGGATTTGGGATGGCCAAACTTAAAAAGGATATCTTTGGGGACCCTCTAATCGTGGGAAGAATCAATGGAACCAAATACAGTATATACTTTTATAACTGCAGAAAAAACAGAAATTGCAAAGTTATTGCTTTTAAAGCTGGTTGGGAAGGGAAAAAAGTTTCTTTAGAAAAAATAAATAAATGGAACAAGGATAACATCTTTGGGACAGCTTATAAAGTTGATGAAGAAACAGTAAAGCTAAAACTTCCTGTAGACCTTGAATATGGCGTAACAGAAGAAAATCTTGAGGACATATTTGAACGCTGGACTTCTATTCTTAAAGATTTTGAAAGTGAAGTATTAGGTGTTAGATAACAATTTTAACAGGGGATTGCTTCCCCTGTTTTTAACTAAGACCAATGGATTTTTACATTCACCACATAGCTATTTCTGTAACCGACATAGAAAAATCTGAGAAGTTTTACTCCCATTTTGGATTTAGAAAAATTATAGAATATCAGTCTGAAGATGAAGGATTAAGAATAAGACATTTAAAAAAAGGAAATCTCATTATTGAACTTTTCCAATTTCAAAATCACATTTCTTCTAAAAAATATTCTCTGTGGGAAGACCTTAAGGTTCTGGGATACAAACACATAGCATTTAAGGTTGAAGACATTTATAGGGCAAAAGAGGAACTGATTAGAGAAGGTCTGATAAGCCCTAACACAGAAATAAAGAAAGGCAGAACTGGTATTCTATACTTTTTTCTTACAGACCCTGACGGCAATTTTGTAGAGATTGTTGAGGACAAAAGGAAATTTTAAACAGAAACACTTTTGAGTATAAAATTATCCACCACATCAAGTATGTTTTCTCCTACAAAGTCTGCTTCTGTATTCTCAACATATTTCTTTCCCTGTCCAGTTTTAACTAAAGCTGCTTTTACACCTTCTTTATGGGCAGCTTTTATGTCATTTTCTTTGTCTCCAATAAGAAAAGATTGTGAAGGGTCTATGTTGAACTCCTCTATACCCTGTTTTATCATTCCACTTTCTGGTTTTCTACAACTGCATTTTATAGAAAGCTCAGGAATTATGCCTTCTGGATGATGAGGACAGTAGTAGACTTTGTCAATATTTATACCTTTTTGTTTAAACACATCAAGCATATAGTCTGTTAACCTTTTAAAGTCATCTTCTGTATAGTAGCCTACGGCAATACCAGATTGATTTGTAACAATTAGCAACTTAAATCCTGCTTTTTGCAATTTTCTCAATGCAGGAAACACCTCTGGATATATGTGAAAGTTTTCAATTTTGTGCACGAAACCGTAATCCTCGTTAATTACTCCGTCTCTGTCTAAAAATACAGCCTTGTTTTTCAAGATTGGCCTCCAACCACCATAGATTTAACCATTATTGTAGGCTGAGCATCTGCAACAGGAACTCCCTGTCCATTTTTTCCACAAGTGCCTATAGACCAGCCAATGTCATATCCTACCCCTGCAATATTTTTAAGCACTTCAGGACCATTACCGAGAAGGGATGCTCCTCTAACAGGATAGGATATTTTACCATCTTCTATCACATATCCTTCAATAATTTCAAACATAAAATCTCCATTTACTGTATTAACCTGACCACCTCCCATTTTAACTACAAATATCCCCTTTTTTATGTCTCTTATAAAGTCGTGGGGATTATCCTTCCCTGGAGCTATAAATGTATTTCTCATTCTGACTATAGGAATGTGACGGTAACTTTCTCTTCTTCCATTTCCTGTTGATTTTTTTCCTGACACCATTGCCGTTAACCTGTCATACATAAAACCTGTTAGATAACCATCTTTTATGAGAACAGTTTTCTGTGCGGGAACTCCTTCGTCGTCAATACTGTAGCTCCCCATTTTACCCTCAATAGTTCCATCATCTATAACTGTTATAAGCTCTGATGCAACTTTTTCTCCTATTTTATTTGAATATACAGACAGTCCTTTTTCTGCAAGGTCAGCTTCAAGTCCGTGTCCTACTGCCTCGTGAATCATAGTTCCTCCTGCTTCTGACGAGATAACAACAGGCATACTTCCAGCAGGAGCTTTTCTTGCTGATAAACCTGTTATAGCTCTATGAGCAGCTTTTTCTGAAACATAATTCACCACGTTAATCTCACCATCTTCAAAAATCTCGTATCCTTTACTTTTTCCGAAAGAGTCGTATCCCCTGTATAAATCACCATTTTGAGAAGCTATAGCTTCAACATAAAAAGCTGTTCTAATCTGAGTATCTTCTGCTATTTCCCCTAAACTGTTTATTATAATGATTTCCCTTTTATTATCCTTTAACATAATACTTGATTGTATTATCCTGTTATCAAAACTTCTGACTGTATCATCTGCCCTTAAGAGAATTTCTTTTTTTCTATCAAGGAAATAATCTTCTGGGTCTAAAATAACGCGTGGAACGTTTTTTAGATAAGTTATTCCCACTTTTACTTTTCCTTCGTCTGCTGAAGTTACTATTCCCTTCACAATTTCTTCAAGGGACTCTTTTGATATGTTGTTTGTATATCCATAGTAAGTTTTACCATCTTTTATAAGTCTTATTCCTACACCTTCATCATATCCTTCTACAGTTTTTTCAATCTTTCCTCCCTCTAATTTGAGAACAGTTGAAAAGGTTTTTTCGTAAAAAATTTCTCCATACTCTCCACCATCAGACATCAATCTTGTAAGTAGATAAGGAGACAGCTCTCTAATTAACTCTTTCATGTCTCACAGTCCAAGTAAAAATGCTATTTCTTCAGGGGATTTACCTTCAAGAAAATATGCAAGTGCCTGAAGACCTTTCTCATCAATTGATATGTAAAGGGCTTTATCTCCTGAGGAAAATGGGATGACAAGAACAGGAACTCTCCATGTCTGAATAAACCTTTTCCATTCTGGTTTAAAATCTGCAAGCAAAAACTGGGCTTCCCTTGTTTTTCCAAGTAGTATGTTTACAAGGGCAAACATGTATTTAGCTTCTGGTATCTTTGATGCACTTTTTGCAAGCTCTCTTCGTGAACCTTTTATGTCTCCATCAATATACTTATTAAATCCTTCTACAAATGCTTTTTCTTCTTCTGGTAGGTCAAGATAGAATTCAAATGGTATTTCCATGTAAGATTCTGAATTATCTATCTCAAAAATAGGAGCCACCTGTGTTTTTACTCTATCTGGATGACCTTTAAAAATAAAAATTTGCATTTCTTTTTCCATTGTAGTCATCTTCACCTCGCATTTTTAATCACATTTTATTCCAATTTTTGTTGCTTATGTGTGATTTACCTCATCTGATTTTTCTTTTTTTTGATAATACTTTCTGTCTCTTTCATCAACGATAGTGTTGTTCCTACTCCAGTAAATCATCAGCCAGATTATTATCCCAAACATAAGACCAAATACGACAATAGTCAAAATAAGTTCAGCAGTTTCGTTCATCTCAAATCCTCCACATTATAAAATTGATTATAATTATAAAACTAAAATGTGGAGTTACGAATGTTTACAACAAAAAAAAGAGCAGAAAAAATAAGAAAGATTTTGACTAAAAGACAGAAAGACCTGCAGGTTTTTTCAGATAATGTAACAAATCCCCATAATTTTTCTGCAATATTGAGAACCTCTGATGCTGTAGGCGTTTTATACCTGTATTACAGATATAGTGGTAATGAAGAAATAATAAACGAAGAGATTACAATGGGTTCCCACAAATGGATAATACACCAAAAAATCCCTGACGAAAAGATAGAAGAATTTTTTCACTTAAAAAAGAAAGATGGGTTTCAAATTGTTGCTACTTCCCTTTCTGAAGATAGTATTCACTTTAGAAAAGTTGATTATACGAAGCCTACTATCATTATTGTCGGACACGAACTGAAAGGGGTCAGTGATGAAGTTTTGCGTTTTGCTGACCGCAAAATTATCATACCTATGTATGGAATGGCTCAGAGTCTTAATGTTTCTGTAGCTACAGGTGTAATCCTGTATGAAGCTCAAAGACAAAGGGAAGAAAAAGGTATGTATGAAAGACCTTCTCTTACTGAGGAAGAAATAGAAAAGATATTAGAAAAGTGGACTACAGAAGATGTAATCAAAGACAAAATGGATAAAAGTGCTTTTAAACATTTTTTAAAAAACAATTGATTTAATTTATCACAATCATTAACTTAAATATATTAATTGAATAAACTGAAATAATTGAGGGGGTGCTACATTGATAATAAAAAGTCCTGTTATTCATTATGGAGAGACAATCCCAAAAATTTATACCTGTGATGGTTCAGATATATCTCCACCAATTATCTGGTCAGGTTATCCTATGGAAACTCAAAGTTTTGTCTTACTAATGGAAGACCCTGATGCACCTATAGGAGTATTTACCCACTGGGTGGTTTATGACATACCTGCCAACATAAATGAACTTCCTGAAGATTTTCCAAAAAATCCTGAAGTAAATGGCATAAAACAGGGAATAAATGATTTTGGAAAAATAGGGTATGGAGGACCCTGCCCTCCGTTTGGTAAGCCTCACAGATATTTTTTCAGAGTTTTTGCTTTAGATGTTCCTTATTTGGAACTGCCAGCAGGTGCATCAAGACAGGAAGTAGAGGTGGTAATGACAGGCAAAATTATAGATGAAGGTTATCTAATGGGATTATACAGCAGATAATTACTTAAAGTTTCTAAACATCCATAATGCTACAGACTGTTTTTCCTCTTCAGGAATATTCACAGGAGGCATTAAACCCCATCTTTTGATACAAGGTTTGCATACTGACTTTTCTGTATCTGGTTGAGACAAAAAGTCTACAACATACTGGACAAATTTTTCTTTGTTACGATAGTGGTATTTTATCTGTCTTGTTAAAGCGTCTATAGGTGGGGCCTTAAGGGATAGGTTATCTGTAAGCTCTGTTGTTTTTTCTACGTGACACTGGACACAGTTTTTTCTATATATCTCACCCCCCAAATCAGAGCCATAAACAATTGTTGTTATTACAAAAAATGCAGTTATAGTCTTACCTATCAGATAACGCTCCATTGTTATAATTTACCTCGCAGTTATTGTTTGTATCGTAACCTTTAAGGGAACTGTATCCGTATGTGGCTTCTGTTCTCCTGCATCTTCTATTGGTATACACAATTATACACTCTCCACTGGAGATATTTGCTGAGCTAAAAGAAGAACAACTTGAAGATGGAATACACCACCACAGTAAAATAGAGCCAACCCGGTAATACCTTTGGTTACCAATATTATACACTGTAATGGAAGAGCAACTTCCTCCAGAGCCTGAACCTGAGCCTCCTCCTGAAGATATACAGTCAGGGTCTACCACTGTTAGAACATAACCTTTTGAAGCTGTCATGTCACAGGATGTTGTTTCAACTGTAAAGTTATAGGGAGATGGATTGCTACATCCTGTATCTGACTGAACAGTTCCAGAAATCTGTCCATTAGAGAAGCTCAGGTTGTCTGGGAGACTACCTGTAAAATTCCAGCTATAGCTATCTCCTCCTCCCACGACAAAAAATGTAACTCTGTAATCACTTCCTTCGTATGCAGGGGGTAGAACCTCTGTTAATATTTTTACCTGTTGAGGAAAAACTTTTATAGTTAAATTACCTGTTAGATGATACTCATCTCCAAGGCTGTCTTTTACGCATATATCAGATATAGTTATATTCCCTCCACATCCTGTTACAGAGCCTACATTTGAATCTGTATCGTAATTGACCGTTCCTGTGATATAACCGTCTGCTGTTAGAGACAGTCCATAGCCACTCCACTGTGAAGCAGTATCGCAGGAGGTACCGTTCCACGTCCCAAATTGATAAGGGAGAACACCTCCTGAAACTTCTATTTTTGCCCGGTAAGGGGTGTCCTCCACTGCATCAGGTAAAGTCTGGTTAGAGTCTATAAATAGAGGTTTACACTTATCGTTGTGATGAAGCTCTGCCAAAGTAACCCATTTTACGATATCGTCGTATTCTTCAATCCTGTTCATATCGTCAGGATATCCATCAACACTAACTCCATATTGATAAATCTTTATAGTGGTAGGAGAGTTTATGCCACCACTGCCTGCTGTTTGATTATTGTAGTTAGCTCCACCGCTAAGAACAATGAAAGCAACATCTGATATAGTCTGAACAGGTGTGGTGCAAGCAGAATCTGGACATATCTGAATAGTTATGTTTGTTTTTAGTCTTCCACAGTAATCTGTCAAACCTTCGTCGTATATGTAAACAATCTCTTTTCCGAAAGAATCTTTTTTATTTCTTACAATAGTGCTAAAAGTGGATGCATCTGGAATTTTTCCTGAAGAAAAGGTATAGCCAAGAATCGCTTCTACATCTGCATTAACTATCTCTTTTGTAGCATTTACCTGAGCTCTTTTTATAAGGATACCTAAAACTGTTATTCCTATTCCTGCGACAAGTCCTATTATGACCAAAACCATTGCCAACTCAATTAATGTAAATCCCTTCTTATTCATAACTTCCTCCAGAAGTTTTCAACCTTTCATAAACTACCTTCCAAAGTTTAGAACTTTTATCCTTAATAATTTTTAATGTATGTTCATAAATTTTCCGTGAAATGGAACGTTTGCCGTTGATTTCTAAAATTCTTCCATAAGCATAAGATATGTAAGGGTTTGAAGGGTTTTTTCTGAAAGCTTCTTTGTACTGTTTTTCTGCGTCATTCAGTTTTCCTTCTTTCTCATAAATTATTCCTAACAGATAGTCTGTGATACCTGAGCTGTCCTGAGATGACCTTTTCTGAAGAAACTCTTTGATTAACTGGTATTTCCCGCTATTAATGGCAACAAGTGCTATTTTGTATAGATTTTTTTCACTCTTTATACTTTTAATCTCTTCTTTGATGTTATTGTTTCCTGACTTTATTTTCAGGATTATTATGTTTGTCAGAATGCTTTCTTCAGGTTTTATACTGTATGCTTTCTGGTAAAACATTAAACTTTTTTGATACTCCTTTTTTTTCAAATATTTGTTTGCTTGCGTTACGTAGAACACATACTTACCTTTTTCTATCTTTTTGGGAGTAGATGGTGTCTGTGGTTTTTTTGATTGATGTTTTTTATGCTGAACATTTTTCAGGGATGTGTCTGTTTTCGGGGTGATACTGTTTTTAGGTGTTTTTCTTATATTTTTTTCTATGGATTTATCTTGCTTTTGGGAGACAGAAGTTTCTACCGGTTTTTTTACCTGTCTTATAGAAATATGCTCGTATTCTTCATTTATTATAAGTTCATTTTCTAAAATCTTGAGAGCTAAAAATAAAATAAACAACACGATAACGACACTTGCAAGGAGAAACAGTCTCTTGTTTTTCTTTTTCTCAGGTTTGAGATTAGGGGGTAACAGTTTTCTGTCTGCAGATTTTTTAATTTTTTTTAAAGAATCTATAATCAGGCTCATAGGCTATTACCTAATACACAGTTATTATTCTGGGTCTAAGGAAAATTATCAACTCCTTTTTCTGCTTGATTATTTCTTTTTTCCTAAATAGCATTCCTATACCGGGTATATCCCCTAAACCGGGAATTTTACTTATTATCTTCCTTTTTTCTGTTCCAATTAGGCCTCCAATTATAATCAGGTCTCCATCGTTAACTTTTACTATTGTCCCTGCCTCTTTTACATTCAAAACAGGTGCTTCAGCGACAACTTGATTGTTGTCTACAAGCTGGCGAATGTCTTCAATTTTTGTGGACACAGGAACGATGTTCATCATTATTTCTCCGTTCTCTATGTAAGGAGTGACTCCCAACATCACCCCATCTAACACATTACTTCTTGTGTAGTAAACTTGCTGCGAAGCTGCTGTTCCTGTTACTGTGCTCACATACTTTTCCCAAAAAGGAATTATCAGCCCTGAAGAAATAATAGCAGTTTGTCCATTTATAACTCTTATCCGGGGGTTTGAAAGGGTTTCTATTTTCCCTGTTCTTTCTAATATGTCTAAAATAGACTGAAAGTCTGCACCTGTAACGAATACCTGCCCATATCCAGAGCCAAGCCTGAGATTTTGAACCAGCCTTACTGAACTACCTGTTCCAAGAAAATTCTTCATAAGTAAATTCCAGTCTATACCATACTTAAACTCCTTGCTTAATGTAACTTCTACTATTTTTGCCTCTATTATTACTTGTTTTTTTATCTCTTTCTTTATGCTGTTTATCAGTTTTTCTATCTTTTTCATCTTATCTTTAGTTGCGGTCACAATCAGCGTTCCAGTAAATCTGTTTAATGTATAACTGTTAAGTATTTTTCTGTTATTACCTAAATTGGTGGCTAAGATGGCAGCATTTCCTTGCCCTGTAAACGGTAGCCCGAGAATGTTTGCAACACTTTCTTCTAATCTGTCGTAAAAGTTATTTATCTCTTCTGGACTTTCATACTGGAGGGAAAACTCTCCTTTTATGTTGGCTGTTGAGTAGGAACTTCCTCCATAGCTTCCTCCTCCTGCACCTGTTCCTGCTGTTCCTACAGCTCCTGTGGAACCTGTAGCTCCACTTCCCAAAACATCGCCTCCAAGATCTGATTTATACTGGGAAGTGGTATGAATGTAAGGCAGGTGAAACAGCTTTGTTTTTGTTGCTTTTATGTATATAACATTATCCTTAATTTCATACCACACTCCTGCTATGTCTGTTATTATGTCTAAAGCAGTTTGAGCTGGTGTATCGTTAAAATTTGCTGTAATAGGTATGTTAGAATCAACGTCAGGTGATATTATCAGGTTAAATCCTGTATCTTTTGCAAAGGCATAAAGAACAGTTTTTAGTGGTGCATTGTCTGCACTGAATGTAAAGGTTTGTCCCTCTAAAGGAGAAACTTCTTCAATAACTGGCTCTAATATTAATGGTGGTGGATTTGAGATGACTGGTTTCTTCTTTATATTTTTACTGATAACTGCTGTTGTTTCTTTTTTCACAGTTTCATCTGAGAAACTGTTTTTCTTTTCATAAACTTTTGGAGAACAGCCAATAACATAAAAAACTATCAGCAACAGCGTTAGTTTAAAAATCTTATCCATCGTTCACCCCACTTGCCTTTTAGTAAAACTCCATCTCTGTATATTTTTATAATCTTTTCGTCTCTGGAAATATTTTCTCCTTCCTTCAAAAGTTTTCCGTTTATTATTACATATCTATCCTTCCCAATATAGATAAAACTTATTTTGTATTGGGGAGGGCTTTCTTTTTTTTGAGCTGTTTTTGGTTTTACAGCTGCTTTATAAGGTTTTACAGTGATAATGCTTTCAATTTCTGACAGATTTATGTTTTCTGTTCTAATCTTGTAAGGAACTGAAAAGGTTTCTGGTTGAGCAGGGTTAGGTAACTTCCATTTGGCCGTTACGAAATCTTTAAAAAAATCAACAGTCACAAAGTAAAACATCACCCAGAGAATAATAGGAAACGACAGATAAACAAGCTCTTTAGTTCCAAGTAATTTCAGTCTGCTCATCACTTGCCCTTAAAAGGTTGCTTTAATGTAATTTCAAAGTATGTTTTGGTTCCTTCTTTTAGATTATCTAAGCGAAAATTTTCAATTACAAGTTGTGGAGAGGTTATTTCAGATAGTTTGTAGAAAAATTTTATTAGGTCTTCAGAGCTTTCAGGATAGTAGTCAAAAGAAACTGTTATAAAAAATATATTATCTTTTTCTGATAAAGACTTTTTTACTGTAGCATCATACATTTTTACAAAATAGTCTGCTTTATCTAAAATTTCTTTTAATGCTTCTTCTCTACTCAGAGGTTTTATTTTCAGTTTTCTAACTTCCTCTTTTAATTTTAGAATACTTTTCTTTTCATTTTCTAAATCTGACAATGTTCTTTGCATCTGTAACTTTTTATCCTCTATAACCTGCGCTAAGTCAGAAAAGGCAACATAACTTTCTAACATTAAAACAGAAACTAAAGTTATAATCAGATATACAACATACTTTTTATTCAGCACCTTCTTTCCTCTGTATTCGCATAGTGATTATAAGTTTTAAATCTTGCTGATTTTCTTTAATCTGAAGGTTTATATCAAATGCTTTTTTCTTCTTTATCATTTCTGATATCTTATTTTTGAACATAATCATTTCTGGGAAGGAATTAAAGCTCTCTTCAGAAGTTACAGTCATTGTATAATTTTTGCTATTGAACTGGATGTTTTTTTCGTTCAGGGCGAAAAATATGTCCCTCAGCTCATAAAAAAACGAAAGGGGATTAGATTTTTTACTTTCTTCTATGTTTTTGAACACTTTTGAGTAAAAATCAATCTCTCTTTTAGATATTAACTGTCCAATCTCCCGACTTTCCTGATTAATTTGTAGTGATAGTCTGTTAAGGTAAACCACTTCTTTCTTCAGCTCAACAAATAAACTGAAATTAATTGCAAAAAGTATTGTTGCAACAAAAATAAATGTAAGAGTTAGTATGTTTAAAACAAAGTTAAATGTCCTTTTCTTTTTTATTTCTAAAGGAATAAAGTTAAATTTCTCTTCCAAAAATACTGTTCCTATAGGGATTAAGTAATCGTGGAAGTCTTCTTCAGATAAACCAGATATATAATTCTCTTTTTTTAAAATAACTGCTACTTTACCTGTTAAATTTTCAACCAAAGATAAAAATTCTCTAACATATGAGGCTTTACCTGAGATAAGGATGTCTTCTACTTCTATCCTTTTGTTCTGGTATACAAACAAGTAGGTCATGTTGAAGTTTTCGTAATAAATGTCTGGTAGTTTGTTTTTCTCCATAAACTCAGGAATAGGAACAGCTCTAACGTAAATCGGCCTGTCATCCTTAGAAACTACTATCAGTATTTTTTCATCATCTCCATAAAAGTGGAGTACTGTTTTTCCTGGTTTTTCTCTGTGAGAGAATGGAATAAGTGAGAAAACATCAATAGTAAAAAGAGAAATACTGTCAACGGAAAAATTACTTTCCTCCAAAGCATTAAAGAAAGCTTCTTCAGAAATAGCATAAACATCATAAGAAATCTCGCTTTCTGATATTTTCTCCTTCTCAAAGAGAGCAAAAGAATAACTTTTATTTTCTTCTAAAAGACCTGATAATCTGTTTTGTAGAAGAAATAACAAAGTTTCATTGTCGCTGACAGGAGGAAGAACTACTTCTGAAAAGATAATGTCTGGATAAAAAATGGAAAGGTAAACCTTATTTGAGCCTTTGTCAAAAGATATAAACTTAACAAAGTCCCCCTTTTTCTTAACTGTAATTCCTTTTCTTATTTTTCTGCCTGATTCAACCGAATAAATTTTCATGATTATTTCATTTTACCAGCATATATTGTGTAACATAATCTGAATACTGCTATTAATATTGTAAAAAAATTAATAAATTCCGATAATATCTATATCGGAATATGCAAACAAAATTTAAAGGAGGAGAAAATGAGAAAAGCTGAAAGAGGTTTCACCCTTGTTGAACTGGCAATTGTTCTTGTTATTATCGGAATTATTTTAGGGGCTATTTTGAAGGGACAGGAAGTTATAAAGAATGCACAGATAAAAAGACTTTTAAGTGATTTGAGGGGATTAGAAGCAGTAGTATGGACATTCCGCGACAGATACGGAAGAATGCCTGCAGATTGTAACAGTGATGGGCTGATTGACCCAACAACAAATAACACAACTGGAGGATTAGATAATAACCCTGACAGTGGATTTTGTGGAGATACAGGATTTACCTCCACTGATAGAGATGCACCGTGGGCAGAACTGAAAAGGGCAGGTATTTTGCCAAACAGTGACAACAGGAAACTTTCTCTTACCCAGTTTGGAGGAAGATTCTTTATTGGTAGGGCTTATGTTAATTCTGGGCAGTATAGAAACGCCATATCAATAGCTAACATTCCATGTTTTGCAGCTAAAGCCATAGACTCTTCCATAGATGGAGCTCTTGACGCAGGAGACGGAAGGATAAGAGAATTAACAGGAGCTTATTCTGCAAGAAATAGCTCTGATGCCTGGACAAACTGCACAACAGAAGACACTACAGTAAACATTGTTTACTTCTTTGAAAAATCTCCATAATAATGGAGCGTAAACCTATCGGCCAGCTCCTTAAGGAGCTGGGCTACATAACTGACGAACAGATACAGGTTGCCCTTGAAGTCCAGAAAGTAAGGGGAGGATTATTTGGTCAGATACTTCAGGAACTGTCATTTGTTTCCCCAAGGGAAGTAGCTGAAGCTATTGCTCATCAGTCTGGTAAACCTTACATAGACCTTTCCCAGTATCCACCTTCTAAAGAAGCTTTAAAGCTGATTGATAAAAACATGGCCAAACAGTTTCAGGTTCTTCCATTCAAAATTGAAAAAAATAGAGTTTTTCTTGCTATGTCAAATCCATTTGATCTGAATGCAATAGATATTGTTCAGCGAAGGACTGGATTACAGGTTGAGGTTTTTGTCGCAGATACAGAAACACTCCAAAAGACAATTGAGATTCAATACTTCCTGTTAGAAAGACCGATAGACGAAGAGATAAAACAGATAATAGAAAGGTCAAAGGCTGGTGCAGTAGTAGACATTCCTAAGTTTGTTGAGCTGATAATAAACAATGCTATCATAGAAAGAGCAACGGACATTCACATATCACCTGAAGATTTAGCTTCCCACATATTTTTCAGAATTGATGGTATAATGCAGCATTTTTATGCTTTCCCAAAGGAAATTCATAATCCTGTCGTTTCTCGGATAAAGGTTCTGTCTGGAATGGACATAGCAGAACAGAGACTGCCGCAGGATGGCTCATTTTCACATGAATTTTTTGAAGAAAGCTATGATATGAGAGTTTCAACAGTCCCAACAACCTATGGGGAAAATGTGGTTATAAGGATACTGTCTAAAAATCTATCCCTCTTTAATCTAAAAAGTTTAGGCTTTGAAGAAAAAGTCCTGAAACAGTTAGAAGAAGAGTTTTTAAAGCCACAGGGAATTGTTCTGGTTACAGGTCCAACAGGTTCAGGTAAAACAACAACTCTGTATGCAGCCCTCAGGAGAATAAATGCTTTGAGAAGAAACATACTGACTGCTGAAGACCCCATAGAATACAAATTTCCCTTTATAAAACAGACACAGGTTAACGAAAAAGCAGGATATACTTTCGCAAGAGCTATTAGACACTTTCTCAGACAGGACCCAGACGTTATTTTGATAGGTGAAATAAGAGACGAAGAAACTGCAGAGATGGCAATGAGAGCATCTATAACAGGACATCTGGTTCTGTCAACACTCCACACAAATGATGCAGTTAGTGCAATCCCAAGGTTAATAGATATGAAGATTAAAGATTACATGGTGGCCTCTGGTGTTTCTGCAATTACTGCTCAGAGACTTGTCAGAAAAGTCTGTCCCTTTTGCAAAGAAGAAAAAAGCATAAAAGCAAAAGAGCTATTAAAATACGGATACGAGATTTCTTCTATAAAGAGATTTGCTCAGGTTGAAAATCTTGAGGAAGAGATTACCATTTATTACGGTAAAGGCTGTGAACACTGCAGAGGAACAGGATATTTAGGTAGAACTGTCATAGCTGAGCTTTTAAAGATAGACAATGAGATAGCAGATTTAATTGTAAAAGGTTCAACGCCTCTCACAATCATGGAAAGGGCAAGAGAGAAGGGAATGTGGAGTTTGAAAGAAGACGGTCTTATAAAAGTTTTAAAAGGAGTTACAACAGCTGAAGAGGTTAAAAGGGTTGCAGGCTGATGGAAACATTTTTTGTTGAAGCGTTAGATAGATTTGGAAAAAAGCATAAAAAGCTCCTGCAGGTAGATTCGGAAGAAGACATATTTCCTATTCTTGAGTATTCTGGTCTTATTCCTTTAAAGATTAAAAAAGTTCCATATTTCTTCAGACTGTTAAACTTAAAGAGGTTTATCTACAGAATCAAAAAGCAAGAGATAATAGAATTTTTAGAAAATCTTCACCTTATTGTAAAATCGGGAATTCCTGTTATTAACGGTATAAAAGACTTGGCAGAAGATATTGATAATCCTGCACTGAAAGATATGCTTGTGGATATGGCATTTAAAATTCAGGCTGGATATACACTTTCAAGGGCATTTGAGTCTTACCAGCAGATATTTAGTCCTGTAGTTGTATCTCTGATAAAAATAGGGGAGGAAACAGGTTCTCTTGATAAGACCTTGAAAGATGCAGCTGAACATTTAAAAAAAATAGAAGACATAAAAGCAAAAACAAAACAAGCCCTTATTTATCCTGCTTTTGCTTTTTTCAGTGTATTTGGAGCTTTGTTGTTCTGGCTCGTTTATGTTCTCCCAAAAATTATCAATGCTTTTAAAGATTTTAATATTGAGCTTCCCCCTACCACTATATTTATTATGTATCTTTCAAAATACACACAGGAATACTTTTTGTTTATTTTAGGACTGTTAGTTATCGGTGGAATAGCTGTAAAACTGCTGAGGATGAAGAACAAAACGTTTAGATATGAAACAGACAAAATACTACTTAAATTACCTGTATTTGGTATTATTGTTATAAACTTTAATTATGCCTTTTTTGCTGAGTATATCAGGTTAATGATAGTTTCTGGAGTGCCTCTGTATCAGGCTTTAAACATAATGGAATCTGCAATAAAAAATGAAGTATTTAAAAGAGCCATATCCAATACAAGAAGAAAAATAGAAGAGGGAAAGTTTTTTTCTGAATCCCTTAAAGAAGAGAATCTTTTTTCTCCCCTTATTATCAGAATGATTTCTATAGGTGAACAGTCTGGACATCTTGACGAACAGCTAAAATACATATCTGATTACTACTATAACAAAGTAGATTACATAGCCCAGAACATAGCAAAAATGATAGAGCCTATAGTAATAGGTATAGTGGGAGGATTTATGCTTATAATTATGTTAGGTTTAGTAGGTCCTATTTATGACCTGATTACTCAGGTTTCAAAATTATGAAAAACATAGGTCTTGTCCTATCTGGTGGTGCTGTTAGAGGTGCAGCCCACATTGGTGTGTTAAAAGCATTAGAAGAGTATGGGATAAAACCATCTTGCCTGTCAGGTTCAAGTGCTGGAGCTATTGTATCTGTATTTTACGGAGCAGGATACTCTGCTTTAGAGATAGAAGAGATTCTTTTAAATACAAATATTTTTTCTTACTTAAAAGTAGCTATGAACTTTTCAGCTCTATTTTCTTTAGACAGATTAGAACAGTTTTTTAGAAAATACATCAACTACACAGACCTATCCCAACTAAAGATACCTGTTTATGTATGTGCAACAAATCTTAATTTAGGTAGACCTGAATATTTTTCTGAAGGGGATATATTCAAAACTGTTTCTGCATCCTGTGCTCTTCCTTTCATATTTAAGCCTGTTCAGATAGAGGAATATACATATATTGATGGTGGTGTAATGGATAATCTGCCTGTAGAACCCATATTAGAAAAAGTAGATTTTATTATTGGCTCTGAAGTAAACCCCCTTGGTGAAGAAAAAAATCTGAACAATCCTTTTAACATTCTTGTGAGAAGTTTTTACCTTTCTATAAGGTCTAATGTGGAGGCACGAAAAAAGTATTGTGATGTATTTATTCAGCCAAAAGAATTGCTGAATGTAGGTCTATTTTCAACCTGGAAAATAAAGGATGCTATTGATATTGGTTATAAACACACTAAAAGGGTTATTCAGGAATTAGATATACTATAAAGTCTCCCCTTTTACCACTGTAATCTCTGTAACCTCTGTTTTTTATTCTGTATTTAACAGTTTTTTCGCTATTTTTTATTTCCATTTTAAGGGGATATCCTTCTATGTCTGTAACACTGACATATCTGTTTTCTTTTAGATAGTCTTTAGGTAAATGAATTTTTGATACAATGTCTCTGCCCTTCAGGATAAATTTCCCTTTTTTAAATTTTATCTTTAAATAAAGATTTCCTGTTTTGCCTCCATTAACTCCTTCATTTCCTCCTCCTTCTATCATCACTTTTTGACCTTCTATCAGTCCTGCAGGTATTTTAATTCTTTTCTTTTCATTTTTTTTGATAATTCCTCTTCCTTTACATACTTTGCAGGGATTTTCAATAACAAAACCTCTACCAAAGCATTTTATACAGGGGATTTCCAAAAAACCTTTTCTGACCCTTCCTTTTCCGCTACACTTTGTGCACACGTTAATCTTTGAGTTTGAAGATATCCCTTTTCCACTACAAAAAGAGCACTTTACTTCTCTTTTGTAAACAACATCTTTAATAGTCCCATAAAAACCTTCTTCAACAGAGATTTTTAGGCTTAAGGTTATGTCTTCCCCTTTAATAGGTTTCGTATGAAATCCTAAAAATTCAGCTATGAGGTCTCCTACTATTTTTCCAAAATCTTTTTTCTCTAAAGCATATAAAGATGCATCGTATCTCTTTTTTTTCTCTGGGTCTATAAGTGTGTTGTAAGCCTGTGTTATCTGTTTAAAAAGCTGAGAATACTCTGGATTTATGTCAGGATGGTATTTTTTTGCTTTTTGACGAAAGGCCTTTTTAATTTCCTCTGGGGTGGCATCTCTGCTCACCCCAAGGATTTTGTAGTAATCCATCAAGTAATTTCTTCCCTCTCTTCTGGAGGAATAGCTACTATAACTTTAGCAGGTCTTATTGTTTTTCCTTTGTATCTGTATCCTGTCTGGACAACCTTAATAATTTCGTTTGGCTGATGTTCTGTAGATATCACAGTTTCAATAGCTTCATGTTCTAAAGGATTAAAACCAGAGCTGGTATCAATCTTTTCTATACCCTGTTCCTGTAAAAACTTCGTAAGCTGGTAATGTATCATCTGAACACCTTTCAAGATAGCATTTATGTCTGTTGTTGATTTTACACTTTCTAATGCTTTCTCAAAGTTATCAACAATTTCCATAAATCCTTTTGCAAGTCTTAATGCTCCCTCTTCCTTTGCCTCCTCTTTTTCTCTTCTCATTCTCTCTTTATATGCCTCAAACTCATTCTGAATGGACTGGTATAGGGCACTTAATCTTTTTGCTGCTTCTTCTGTTTTTTGTAGTTTTTCCTGTAATCTTTCAATCTCTTTTTTTAGATTCTCATTTTCTTCCATACATTCCTCAATGCTTTTTTCCTCTTTTTGCTCAGACTTTTCTTCCTGACTCTGTTTTTCCTTTTTTTCTTCTTCCATCTATCATATCCTCCGTTTTTTTTAATAATTTTTTCTCAAATCAAATGTTTTCAAGATATTACAGAAAAATGTCTTCTCCAAAAGAAGTAAGGTCTATAAACTCGTCTGCTATTTCCACAAGCTCCTTTGCCACAGTCTGTTTAAAGGCAGCTATTTCAACTTTTACTCCCTTTGTGTGGAGATATCTGACTAAATCAACAAAGTCTCCATCCCCACTGGCAAGTATAGCTACATCTATTTTCTCTGCAAGTGATATAGCATCCATTGCGATACCCATATCCCAATCTGCCTTTACAGTTGTCCACAGATTTCCGCTTTCATCTAACCTTTTAAATATTTTAGGCTCTTTAACTCTTACCTGATAGCCTATGTGCTTTAAAGTGTTTATAAATCCTTTCTGGTCTACACCCTGCAGTTTCACAAGGTATGCCATTGCCCTCACTAAAACTCTTCCATCAAGAACAGTGTGCAAAACTTTCTCAAAATCTACCTTTCTGTTAAACGCATCTCTTGCTGAGTAATAAAGGTTCTGTATGTCTACAAAAACCGCTACCCGCTGATTTTTAAATAAATACTTTGATTTTTCGGTCGTTTGCATTACATCTCCTTGATTTTACAGATTACTGATACAATTATATTATATGTCTAAAACAAAATAATAAGGAGGCAGGTATGTCAAAATCAGCCATAAGAGCTCAAAGATTTATGATGGGAACACTTCTTCTTATAGCTATGATACTATTAAACATTGGTCAGGACTGGGGAAAATACATAGTTTATTTCATTATATTTATGCTTTATCTATCAGCATTTACTGGTTTTTGTCCTTCAGATGTAGTGTTTGAGAAACTGTTTGGCAAAAGGCAAACTGAATGAAATTTATCCACATATCAGATACCCATCTTGGTTACCATCAATATGGCTTAAAAGAAAGAGCAGAAGACTTTTTTGACGTTTTTATGGAAGCTGTAGAGTTTGCAATCAGCAAAAAAGTGGATTTTGTTTTACATACTGGGGACTTTTTCCATTCTTCCCGTCCCTCTAATCAGGTAATTCTTCAAGGAATGGAAGTTGTAAGAAAACTCAAAGATGCAAACATTCCTATTTTTGTGATATCTGGAAATCACGACAGAGGAAGTCAGATAAGAGATGTATCTCCCCTCCAGATACTTCAACCTGTTGGCTTACAAGTTGTTGATAAAGGAACCATTGAGCACGAAGGTGTATTTATAGGTGGATTGAAATACATTTCCAAAGCTGGATTGAAGAGAATATCTTTGAGGGAAATTTTAGAAGAATATTTAAAACATATGGGAAATGGTTTTAGAATACTAATGCTTCATCAGGAATTTCAGCCATTCTTTCCTGATTCATCTCTTAACCTTAACACTGAGATACCAGAAGGATTTAACTATATTGGCATTGGACACTATCACGTTGCACAGGCTCCATTTACAATAAATGATGCAACAGTTATATATCCTGGCTCTACAGAGTTTACAGCTTACAGTGAAAAGGAAGAAAAACAGGTAAAAGGATTTTTCTTTGTGGATGTAACAGATAAATCAGTTAACGCAGAGTTTATAAAATTACGCACAGGAAGGCCTTTTATATACGCCACCTTTGACGAAGAAAATATTCAATCAACAATAAACCATATAAAAGAAAAAATCTGTCAGTTGGAAAGTGAAAAAAAACCAGTATTAATAATTAAAGGAAAGATAAAAGACTTATCCCACAAGGATATTTACAAGCTCCTTGAAAAGGAAGATATAAACGAAGATAAACTTCTGCATGTTCAGCTTAATCTTACAAAAGAGGTTGAGGATTTTGCAGAAAAAGTTAAAGTTGTTAGTCTCAGTGACCAATACATACAGGAAGAGCTAAAAAGATTTATTGATGACCCTGACCTTTCTTCAAAAGTGATAGAAGTTATACAACATCTAAAGTCTATTGAAAACATAGATGAAGTGAAAAAAATGCTAAAAGAAAACCCTGACATTTTGTAGACTGTGAACAGTGTGGACACTACAGTTTACTTGACTATTAATTTGTTGCGTGTATTCTTAATTAATAATTCTGTTATAGAAAAATTACCATAAGGGTTTTACAATGGAGCTATTAAAAAAAGTAGAAGACACAATACCAGAAATTTTTGAACAGATTAAAGAAAACATACTATCAGAAGCTTCAATCTTTAAACTGCCCTTAAGTGAGGAAGACCTTGAAAGAACAATAAAAAATCAAGAAAGTTTGATAACAGACCTTTTAAAAGGCTACCCAGAGTTTCCAAAAAAAATCATAGAAAGAATAGAAAATTTTTACGGGAAAACAGACATTCCATACATAGTTTTAGAGGCAAATATAAATCTATTTAAGGTAAAGACACTTGAATATTTGAATCAAGAAGGATTAGATAACGAAAGTATACACTCTATTAAAAAATTTTTAGACAAATTTCACAACTATGTTGCAAAAACATTCCTGAAAAAAGAGGTAAGCAACCTATCATCAGTTCAAGAACTTTCTATGGAAAAATATCTTTTATACAAGGCTCACGTAGAGTTTATCAGAAGTATTATATCTTCAATCCAGACAGAAAATTTATCAAGCTTTCCTATAGAAAGCCATAAAGAAACAAAATTTTATAAATACTTACATTATCCTGAATCTTTAATGGTATGTATGAACTCCAATCTGTGTTCATACATAATGGATTTATACATTAGCAGTAACAGGCTATCTCTATCCTTATATTCTGCTCTTTCGTCAGAAGACTACATAGAAGCCTACAGAATTTTTCAGATAATGTCTGATGACATTATGAAGTTATCAAAACTCCTTGCTGAGCTGTATTTTATAACCTTTACTGATGCTGAAACAATGTTTTTTAAGCTTATTGAAAAGTCAGAACTGATAAAAAAGAGGAAGTATGTATTTTTGATAGACATAAAAAACATGAAAAATCTGAACAGGTTATATACTACGAAAAGAGTAAATGAGCTTCTTAACATAATACACCAAGAGCTGTTAAATTTAATTTTTTCTAAAAAAGACAAATTTCTTTTAATCAGAGGCATTACAGCTAACTTTTACATGCTTGCCGTTGATGTAAGTCCTGAAGAGGTATCCAAGATAACCTATGAAATCAAGAAAAAGATAGAAAAATCGTATAAGCTAAATGGAAGTTATGTGGACATCAACGTCACTATAACTGCCCTTGACATAGGAGAATACTTAGACCTACCAAAAGAAGACATGTTAAAAATGCTTCTTCACCTCAAGGAAATAGCTAAGAAAAAAAATGACGGAATCTACCTTGTAACAGATGACGAGGAAAAGAAAACCCTTAGAAACTGGATGGAGGAAAAGTATAAAAAAGTTGAGTTTGTCAGAACTAAAATAGATAAAGAGGAAATTGAAGTAGTTTTCCAACCTATATGTGACCTTCAAACTCAGGAAATTAAGGCTGTTGAAACCCTTGCCAGAATAAAAGAAAATAACAAACTTATACCTGCCGGTGTTTTTATTGATATATTATACGAGCTTAATCTCATAACTCGCCTTGACGAAATTGTTCTCAGAAAAATAACAGAAAAGAAAGACATTCTGAAAAAAGTTTCTAAATCTATATTTATAAATCTCAGCACAGAATCTCTTATGGATAAGATTTTTATAGAAAAGTTAAGAGATTTTGTATCAAAAATGAGAGAGTTTAATGTAGTTATAGAGTTAACAGAGCAGCGGTTACTTACTGATTACAAATACATACACCTGATAGAAAAAGAGTTTGAACATTTTAGTATAGCCATTGACGATTTTGGAACAGGATATTCATCTTTAAAACTTGTGTCAGATTTTGCTCAAAAAGGTGTATTAAAAGTGCTAAAAATTGACGGTTCTTTAATCAAAGAGGTAGATACAAAAAAATATGCTAAAAGAGTGCTCAAAGTTATAGCATCTATGTCTAAAAGCTTAGAAATAACTTCCGTAGCAGAGTTTGTTGAAAATGAAAACATATACGAGGAGATAAAACATTTAGAGATAGATTTAGGCCAGGGTTACTACTTTTCTGAACCAAAAAGGGCAGAAGAGATTGTAGAAGTGTTAGAGAAAAGCTCCTTATTTTCCTAAGTAACTTTTTAGCCTTTCTATGCCTTCCTTAAGGTGATTTATCTCTTTAGTGTATGCAAACCTGATATATCTATTAGTGTTATTATTACCAAAATCTACTCCCGGTGTTACTGCAACATGTATGTCTTCAAGTAGCTGTTTAGAAAAAAGAAAAGAGTTATCTGAATATCTATCTACATTTACCCAGATATAGAACGCCCCTTGAGGTTTTGCATCTATCTGGAATATCTCTTTTAGTTCCTTATACAGGAAGTTTCTTCTTTCTTCAAAAATTTTTTTATTTTTATCTAAATGTTCGTAATCAAAAGCACCTAAAGCTGCATACTGGCTTACCGTAGGGGGAGAAATAAAAACATTCTGCATAACAATTTCAGCTTTTCTTACAAGCTGTGGAGGAAGAATCATCCATCCCAATCTAAATCCAGGCATGCAGAAATATTTTGAAAAGCCATTTATTACAATTGATTTATCTGAAAACTCAAGAGCAGTATGTTCCTCACCTTCATAGATAAGACCGTGGTAAATCTCATCAGATATCAGATATATGTTGTTCTGCTCGCAGTATTCTGCTAATTCCTGTAATACTTTTCTTGAGTAAACGTTTCCAACAGGATTTGATGGGGAGGATATGTGGACAGCCTTTATGTTCTTTTGCTCAGATAGTTTACAGGCAGTCAGCTGATAATCTGTGTCTTTTCCTGCTGGAACCAAAACAGGTTGAACATCTAATAGATAGGCAAAATTTTTATAACACGGATATGAAGGGTCTGGAAGAGCAATACGGTCTCCCTTATCCAGCAGTATAGAGTAAGCAATCAGAAAAGCACCTGATGTTCCTACCGTTATCACTATTCTTGATGGGTCTATCTCAAGATTGTATCTGTTGTAATAATGCTGGGATATCTTCTCTCTCAGCTGTTGAAGACCGAGACTTTGAGTATAATGGTTTAGCCTGTCTTTTACTGCTTTTTCAGCGAATTCCCACACAAGAGGTGGAGGCTGAAGGTCAGGCTCTCCAATCTCAAAATGAATAGTGTCATCGTAACGGGAAGCCTCTCTCACAATATCCATAACAATAAATGGTTTAACAGGGTCTAATCTATTCATTGGTAAACCTGTTTATGGAAAATTCTTTCAAGTAATGGCTTTCAATTCCTTTGTCTATAAGGTCAAACATTACTTTTGCTGTTATTGGGGCAAGCAAAATACCGTTTCTGTAATGTCCCGTGGCTATATATAGATTTTCAATTTCCGTTTTGCCAAGGACAGGTAAAAGGTCAGGTGTGGCAGGTCTGTAGCCAAACCAGGTTTCCTGAACATTTCTGTTGATTAAATAGGGAAGAGTATCTTCAAGACCTTTGAAGAGATGCATCAGTCCCTTTACAGTATTTCCATCTTTAAATCCTACCATCTCTTCTGTAGCTCCAATTACCAGTCTTTTGTAGTCTTTCCGTGGTATAAGGTAAGCCCGTGAGCTAAAAATTATCCTGTCAATGTCTTTCCTTGTTATGTCTATGGCAGCCATTTCTCCTTTTACAGGAAATACGTGGCTTTTTATGAAATGGTCAGACCATGCACCTGCTGTTATTACGCAAAAATCCCCTTCAACAATACCTTTTTTTGTCTGAACAGCAGCAAATCTTCCGTTTTCCTCTATAATCTCAGAGGCTTCTGTAAACTCAAGAAGCTCTATCCTTCTGCTTCTTGCATACTTTTCTAATGCCAGCATCAACAACCTGTTATCAACTTGAGCATCATCTGGAAAGAGAGCTCCTCCCCTGATTTCCTCTCCTAACTTATGGTAAAAACCTTCCAGTGTTTTTCTGTCAATCCATTTTCCTTCCAGTCCCATATCTGCATATATCTTTATTCTTCCCTTTAGCTCTTCCTCTTCTTCTTCAGAAAATGCAGGACAGAGTATTCCGCACTTCCAGTATCCAACATCCATGTCCGTTTCCCTTTGGAGAGAACGAACGAAGGTTTCATACATATCTCTACTTTCAAGACAAAAATCAAGAAAGGTTCCTGGACGCAATCCCTCAGACTGGGGAGCAAGCATGCCACCAGCACTCCAAGAAGCCCCTCTTCCAACTCTGTAAATCTCTACTACTGTAACATCATACCCATTTTTGTTCAGCTCCCTTGCTATGGAAAGACCTATTATCCCACCACCTATTATTATTCCTTTCATTTCAGTCTCCTAAAAATCAATCCTCATTCCATCATATGCTGCAATTACAGGAAGCCCTGTCTTTCTTGAAAGTCTTGCTGCTATTCTTTCTGGATCAGCTTTTAACATAGCAATACTAAAGTGAGTTATCACTGCTTTTTTTGGTTTATATTTTTTTAGCATAACTTCAACATCCTGAGCAGACAGATGATAGTAATCATCCATCTCAACAGGAAATGTAGTATTAAAAATCATAAGGTCTGCATTTTCTGAATAGCCTTCAAGCATTCCTTCGTAAAATCTGCCACAGGGAACATACACGACCTTTTTATCTTTTGAATGAAACTCTATTCCATATGTTTCAGCACCCTGATGAATATGTTTAACTGTTCCAACAATCTTTATGTTTTTGTAGGAAATTTCTACATTTTCTTTTATATACCTGTATTCCTTTACAGCTTCTCTTAAATATTTGAGAAGTATAGGGTCATCTCCCTCAATAACGTCTGATGGACAGACAAGGATATCTTTAGGATTTTTCTTACTTTCTGATGCAGATTCAACGACAGAGTTAAGGTCTGCACAGTGGTCAAGATGCCTGTGGGAAACAACAATAACATCAATATCCCTTGTATCAAATCCATTTTCAAAAATTCTGACAAGACTGCCAGGACCCGGGTCTATAAGCAGATTTACTCCATCTATATTAAGCCACATTCCTCCAGATTGTCTTATCTGTCTAAATACTACTACCCGTCCACCACCAGTTCCTAAGAAGGTCAGGCTGTCTTTCAGCAAATCAGTCTGCCTCCTTCTACAGGTATAAAAGCTCCTGTTGTAAATTCAGTTTCTATAAGATATTTTACAGCCTTGTAAACCTCTATCTCTCCTCCCCACTTTTTTAAAACAGTCTTCTTTAGAGGTTTGACAGTATCCTCAAGCCCCTCTGCAGGAATAATTGGACCAGGAAGAACAGCATTTACCAAAACATATGGAGCAAGCTCCTTTGCAAATGCTCTCGTCATCGTGAGCATAGCTCCTTTAGATATAGAGTAAGGAGTGTAATCTCTGTAAGGTCTGAGGGCACTGTAATCTGCAATGTTAATTATCCTACCCCACTTATTTTTATACATTGCTATACCAAGCTCTTTAGAAAGGAAAAAGGGAGCTTTAACATGGATACTATAAAATCTATCTAAGTCTGTCTCTTTTACTTCTTCTAACTTTGTTGGATAGTAGATAGATGCATTATTTATAAGAACATCAATTCTGCCAAACCTGTTAATACTTTCTGAAATTAACATTTGAACTTCTTCCATGTTCTCAAGGTCTGCCTTTATTTTAAATACATCTACACCAGATTTCTTTATTTCTTCTTCTAAATAGTTGACTTCTTTTTCTGAAGAACGGTAATGTAACACTATATTCCCCCCATCTCTGGCAAGGGAATAGGCTAAATACCTGCCTATTCTTCTACCGCTACCAGTTATAAGAATGTTTTTTCCTTTTATACTCATCTCCACCTCTCAAGGTTTATTTTACTATATAATTAAATTTTCAGTAAAAAGTAGGGATGCTTCTATGTTTTCAGACATATACGGTGAGGACAAAAAGGAAAAATATCTAATAATAAGAAATCTATTAAGAGATAAAGGCTGTATAGGGGTTATTTATGGTAAAAAGGGTGTTGGAAAAAAATATCTGGTTAGAAAAGTAATAGAGGAAATTAAAAAAGATGAAGACATTGTTCTATTTATTGATGCACAGGAAAACTGGCATTATGTTATTTTATCTGAATTAGGAATATATGAAAGAATAAGTAAAGAAGAGTTTTTAATAAAGTTCTTTGAGTTTCTTCAGAAATTTAAAGGGAGAGTTTTCATCATTTTTAACAACAGTCATCTTCTCTCTGATAAACAGTTTTTACAGATTGTAAAAATTTTAGGAATAAAAGACAAAGTTAGCCTTATTTTTATAGGTGAAGAGAGTATCAAACAGTTACTAAACCCATCAAAAGCAGGGAAGATTAGCCCCCTCCTAAACTTTATTTTTGAGATTAAACCTCCTGAGTTTGAAGAGTTTTACAGATTTTTTAAAGACAAATATGGAAATAAACTTTCCAGAAAAAAAGTAAAACATTTATTTAAATTATCAGGAGGCTCTATATCTGAGGGCATAAGTATTCTTGAAGAAGGAAAAAGTCTCCGCAGAAAAAACATGTTTAAATTGCTATATTATCTTTCTGTTTTTACCATTGTTGCTATTATTTTTATTGTCTTTTACGGGAATGAAAAAAGAGAAGAAAAGAAAGTTGCTATCAAAGATATGAAACTTCCAGTAGAAGGCTCTGTTGAAGACAGTCTTCCTGTAAAAATTAAAAGAAAAAAAGAATTTGAACTAAAAGAGAAAGAGATAGAAAAAAATCTAAAGGAAATATATAATCAGGAAATACCTCCATTAAAGTTTTATGAAAAAAAACGGTCTTATAAACTGCAGATAGCAACATTCAAAAGTTTGAAAAATGCAGAAAATTTAAGGGAAAAACTTCTGCAAACAGGTTTAGACTCTTCAGTTGAACATAAGAATGGATTACACAGAGTAATAGTTTACACTTCAAACAGAAATGAATTAGAAAAAGTATTAAAATCTTTAAAAGAAATGGGATTTAAACCAATTGTTAAAAAGGTAAGATAATGGCTGAATTCTTAGAATTTTTTGCTCTAAATGACGACCCTTTCAGGATAACACCAGATGTAGACTTTTTTTATATGTCCCCTGTTCATCAGGAAGCTCTTTCTTCTATTGAGTATGTTATAGAAACAGGAGAGGGGTTTGCTGTAATTATTGGAGAGCCTGGGACAGGGAAAACAATAACTATAAGGAAATTTATAAGCAAGCTTCCAGAAAATGTTGAATACGCTTACATCTTATTTCCAAACCTCTCTCCAGAAGAAATGTTCAGAGCAATATTGGAAGATTTTGGCATCAATATTGACGATAACGTGTCAAAAAACAGACTGTTTTCCAAGCTTAAGGAGTTTTTACTGAAGAAGAAAGAAGAAGGGAAAAAAGTATTTATAGTCATCGATGAAGCCCAAAACCTTCCTGTTGAAACCTTAGAAGAGCTTAGGATTCTCTCTAATTTAGAAACAGACAAAGAAAAGCTAATTCAGATAATACTCCTTGGACAGCCAGAGTTAGAAAGGAAACTTAATCTTCCTGAACTTCGCCAGCTAAAACAGAGAATAACTGTCCTTTATAGACTGAGAAATCTAAATAAAGATGAGATGATTGATTACATAAACTACAGACTTGCTAAAGCTGGTAACTCAACAATAAGAATAGATATGGGAGCCTACAGCACTGTTTACAAATACTCTAATGGTAACCTTAGAACAATAAACTTGATAATGGAACGAGCATTAATGTCTGCTTTTGTGAATAACAGGCATAACATAACAAAAGAGGACGTAAAAAGTGCTGTAAACAGTCTTGGCCTTGAGATTAATCAAGGTTTTAAACCAAAACATGTTGTAGCATTGTTTTTACTTTTGGCTTTGAGCGTACCCGCTTTTTATTACTTTTATAAATTTTTAAAAAACGGAAGAGAAACTAACTACCAGATTCATAAGAAAGAGTTAATAGGTATTATAAAGGCCAACAAGCTAAATATGA
The DNA here is from genome assembly GCA_026987075.1 of Persephonella sp. Taxonomy (GTDB): domain Bacteria; phylum Aquificota; class Aquificia; order Aquificales; family Hydrogenothermaceae; genus Persephonella_A. The sequence continues at coordinate 28,707 of JALSNI010000030.1, forward strand.
GAAAACATCCCTCTAAAGATGCTGAAATTGTTTATGTGTTAAAAAAGGGAGATGTAGTGAAAGTTTTAAAAGAAAACAAAGAATGGTTCAAAGTGAAATACAAGAATATAACAGGATGGATTAACAAAAATTATATGGAGCTTGTCAAAAGATGAAACAGATATTAGAAAGAGTTTTGAGCTACAATTTAAAGCACGTTGATGCTGTCTTTGTGTATAAAGATAAACTTCCTGTTGCTTACAAGTTTGCCTATTACATTCCAGATAATCCAGATACATTTTACAAATTCAACTCCCAGATTGAAAAACTTCTTCCCTTTGTTAATAGATTAGAAGAGAATAAGCTGTATCATTACACGGTAACCATAGACAAAAAGCAGGTTTACCTTTTTGTCTACAGAATAAATACTGATACATACATTTTTGTTTTTTCCAACGACCTTGACATTGAGCTTGGCCCAGTAATATACGAAAACATAATAAAACCCCTCAAAGACTATCTTGCTTCTCTGTAAACCTCCTCTGCGTGATAAGAGCTTCTGACAAGAGTTCCGCTGAAAACCTGTTTGAATCCGAGAGAGTAACCTATCTCTTCAAGCTCTTTAAACTCCTCTTCTGTGTAGTATTTTTTTACTGGATAATGGTTTTTTGATGGCCTGAGATACTGTCCAATTGTAAGAACATCACAGTTAGCATCTATGAGGTCTTTCATTACCTCTATTATTTCCTCTTTGCTCTCACCTAATCCAACCATAATACCTGACTTTGATATTATCTGTGGATTTATATCTTTTATCCATTTTATTATCTGTAGAGACCTTCTGTAATCTCCCCTGTGCCTGACGACAGGGAAAAGTGATGGGACAGTTTCTATGTTGTGATTTATAACCTCTGGCTCTGCCTGAGCAACAGTTTCAAGGGATTTTCTATCACCTAAAAAGTCTGGAATCAGAACTTCTATACTGCATCCGGGATTTTCCTTTCTTACGGCCCTTATAACCTTTGCAAAGTGGGAAGCTCCCCCGTCAGGAAGGTCATCTCTGTTAACAGATGTAATAACAACATATCTGAGATTAAGCATCTTTACTGCTCTTGCTATGTTGTAAGGCTCTGAAGGGTCAAGGGGAAGGGGTCTGTCGTGGGAGACATCACAGTAACTGCACTTTCTGGTGCATCTGTCTCCCATTATCATAAACGTAGCTGTCTTTCTCCCAAAACAGTCCCCAATGTTAGGACAGGATGCCTCCTCGCACACAGTATGGAGATTGAGCATCCTGAGCATAGCTTTCATCTTTGTAACTTCTTCTGTTAAAAAGCTCTTGACCTTCGGTTTCATAACATCCTCCTGATGTATAATAATAACAGGAGGTAGCAGAAATGACAAAGGCTTATACAGAGTATCTCTGGTTTAACACGAAAAACAGAAGAGAGTTAATCAGAATAACAGACAGGGTTCAGGAAGCAGTAAAAAAGTCTGGCATTAAAGAGGGATTATGCCTCGTATCTGCCATGCATCTGACAGCATCTGTGTTTGTTCAGGATGACGAAGAGGGACTGCATCAGGATATATGGGAGTGGCTGGAAAAACTTGCACCTTTTAGACAGGATTACAGACATCATCTTACAGGTGAAGACAACGCAGATGCTCACCTGAAAAATCTTCTCACACATCTTCAGGTTGTCCTTCCTGTAACAGAAGGAAAGTTAGATTTAGGCCCATGGCAGGAGATTTTTTATGCAGAGTATGACGGACAGAGGCCAAAAAGGGTTGTTATAAAAATAATAGGAATATGATATTATTAGAATATAATTATTTATTGCAGGTGCTTCTATGGACAGATTAGACGGAGCTCAGCAGATAATAAACAAACAGGTTGAACAGTGTGACCCTTACTCGTCCTTTGGGGTTTTCTGTAATACAAATGGTTTTATAGAAGGACTGATAGTTATAGCCGGTGTTATTCTTCTTGTTGGGGCAACAGTGTTTTTTGTTAAAAAAAATCAGGATGCAAATGCTGAAAAGCACAGGGAAAAATATAAGAAATACATTCAGTGAAACTGGGCATCAAGGTCTAATATTTCCTCTACATCTGTTTTCTTTTCTTTTTTGATATTTTTGACAGATTCAATGAGAACATAACGGGCAAGGGCTTTTGCTTCATCTAAAGGTATGTTAAAAGGCGGCATGTAAGCCATTCCCGGCCAGTTTTCAGGTCTTGGTTTTATTATAAGCCGTGCAACCTTTTCAATGGCTTTTTCACTCTGACCGTATTTTTTGGATATTTCTAAAAATGATGGCCCCACAACCCTTCTGTCTGGGGCATGACAGGAAGCACAGTTATATTTAACAAATAACTCTTCTCCAGAAAGCCCAAAAGATAGATTGAAAGTAAGAAATACTAAAAGTGTTGCTCTCTTCATGGATAAATCCCCCCGAAGGGGGAGTTTAATTTAGTGTTTCAGGATAAATTCTGCCATTGCTTTCAGTTCGTCGTCAGACATTGCTTTTGTTGTGTTGAGCTGAGGTTTCATAATTCCAAACTTTGCAGGGTCTACGATAGGGTCAGCCTGTCCTTTTAGAAATTTAACTAATTGGTCTTCTTTTCCTTTGTAAGCCTGTGCAATTTTCTTCAGAGATGGTCCAACTGTGTCAACAGAAGCCTGGTGGCATGATGCACATCCTTTTGATTTAAAAAGGGCTCCTCCGTCTGCAGCCATTGCACCTGAGACTGTGATTGCAAGTCCCAACGCTGCTGCTGTTAAAACCTTCTTCATCTTTCTAACCTCCGTCTATGATTAATATATAAATCAATAATATATACTAACAATGTATTTTTAACAACTTCTAAGAAGCTGTTTTATGTTCTAAATCATATTTTTATATTTTTTCGGATATATGAATATGAGACTAAAGCTCAATTTCATCAATTTATGATTAAATATATTTTAACTTTTCATTTTATAACTGTTATAATTTTTCAAAAAAAGGAGAAGCAATGAAGGATATAAAAAACGACCTTTTCCTGAGAGCCTGCTGGAGAGAGCCTGTAGAAAGAACACCAATATGGCTTATGAGACAGGCAGGCAGGTATATGCCTGAATATAGAGCACTGCGGGAAAAGGCAGGAGGATTTGTAACATTTTACAAAAATGTTGATTTATCTGTGGAAGCTACTATTCTGCCTAAAAAAATTCTGGGTATTGATGCTTCCATCATATTCTCAGATATTCTCACTCCCCTTGAATCTATAGGTATGAAGTTTGAGTTTAGGGAGGGAGAAGGTCCTGTATTTTTCAATCCTGTTGAAAAACCTGATGACATTCTAAAGCTGAAACCTTTTAAAAAGGAAGATGTGTATTATGTAGGGGAGATTATAAAGGGAGTAAACAGAGCGTTAAACAGAGAGATACCTACAATAGGTTTTTGCGGCGCACCTTTTACACTTGCAGCTTACATGATAGAAGGTAGAACATCAAGAGATTTCAAAAAGGCAAAAACATTTATGTATAACCATCCAGATGCTTTTAAAGAACTTTTAGATAAACTGGCAGATATGCTTATTGATTACCTTAACTTTCAGATAGAGTCTGGAGCTGATGCTGTCCAGATTTTTGACAGCTGGGGCGGTTATCTGTCTCCTGACGATTACAGGGAGTTTGCACTTCCTCCTGTTAAAAAAATCATCAAAGGTTTAAAGAGGGACTATCAGCCTGTTATACATTTTACAAAGGGAGTTGCAGGATTTTTTGACGATATGATTACCTCCGGAGCTGACGTTTATGGTGTAGACTGGATGATTGATATTGGAGAGGTTAAGAAAAAGCTAAATGGAAAAGCAGCTGCACAGGGAAATCTTGACCCGATTGTCCTGTATGCAGAAAAAGAAGTTATAAAGGAAAAGGCAGTCCAGATACTGAAAAAATGGGGAAAGGATACAGGGCATATATTCAATTTAGGACATGGTCTGATGCCAGATATGGAAGTTGAAAAGGTCAAATATCTTGTGGATGTTGTAAAGAAGGAAAGCATAAGATGACTAAACCTTCAGTTCCTCCACTATAACCCTGTTTTTTCCTTCCTTTTTTGCTTCATACATAAGATTGTCAGCTTTATCTATAAGCTCGTTAAGGGGAATATATCTCCTGCTTTTTAATACAATGCCACCTATACTGACAGTTACTGATATTTCTTTGCTATCAACCCTGATTTTTGTCTGCTGTATTTCTTTTCTTATTTTCTCTAACAGATGGTAGAAGGCTTTTTTTGTTGTTCCATTAACAATTATGACAAATTCTTCTCCACCGTATCTGAACAGGTAATCTGACTTCCGTAAACTTTTTTTCATTATCTGAGCTAAATTTTTCAAAACCACATCTCCAGCATTATGTCCATATTTATCATTGATAGATTTGAAATTGTCTATATCAACAAATGCTATTCCAAACTTTTGACCTGTTAAAATTGATAACTCCATAACTTTTGGATAAATTTCGTTCAAGACGCTACGAGTTAATAGTTTTGTAAGGTTATCCTTTTCTAACTCGTGTATTTTTTCAGAAAATAAAAAAGTTAAGAGAGAAGAGAGGAAAAGTAAATTGTTCTTTACAAAAGAGCTGTATTCATTTACAAGAAGGTTATACTTTTCATTTTCTTTAAGAAATATTATTGTATGGGCAGTGATATGTATTTCCCTGTGTAATTTTTTTAATTTCTGGATTTGAGTGGAGTTAACATTTTTCTTACTTATTGCTGAAAACCACTGTCCTATTTCGCATTTAGTCTCTTCAATATTAACATCTATGTTTTTTTTATTTTCTGCTATAAAATCTAATATATCTTCCTCCCAGTGAATATGCTTATCTATTATCTCCTCTATTTGTATTGCTTTTTCCTGTAATAAAATCTCTATAAATTCTCTTGTAGAGGCTTTTTCCCTGCTCACTAAATTCTTCAGGTAGCCTAAAGCAGTATAATCTTTTAGTAGTTCAAAAAATTTTGTGTTGTAAAAAAATACCTCTTCTACATTTCCTGTTCTATACTTAAAAAGTTCTTTAACTGTCAGGATTTCCAGTCTGTTTATCGTTTCTAAAAATACTGGATAATCTATTCCTAAATTTTCGTGAAATTTTCCAAGTTTAATAAGCTGTGATTTTAAAGCATTTAAATTATCTGAGGTAAACAGATAGTAAAGATTAAGAATTCCTTCTATCTGCCTGCTTTTTATCTCTTCAGTATCTTTGTTTTTGAAAAAAGGCTTAAATAAAGGATCTTCAGTCAGGTTATTAAAAAATTCGTCATATATGTTGTTTAAAACTGTTTTGAATAGTTCCATTTAAAAAAACCTCTTTCTGTAGTTCTGGAGAAAAATGTGAGCTGTTCTCGTTGGCTCTGGCAGTTTGTACCTGCCTAAAGATTTAATAAGGAGTTTCAGACTGCTTTCAACAGATATGTTGTTTCCCGGTGAAATAAATACAGGGTTTGCATTCTTTTTCGTTCTGACAGCAAATCCTCTCAATTCTCCATCTACATAAACAGGGCTGTAAGACAGCTTTTTATCAGGAGGTTCCTCATAATCTCCGACAAGTTTTGACTTTCCACATCCTACAGAGACTGTATCTGTTATTACTCCAAAGTGGGATGCAATGCCCATCTTCCTTGGATGGAGAATACCCATACCGTCTAACATAAATGCATCAGGTTTTGTTTTTAGTTTTTCGTATGCTTTCAGAATAACAGGAAGTTCTCTATATGCTAAAAATGTAGGAATGTATGGGAAATCAACTATTTTTTCTGCATAAACTGTTTCTATCACTTTAAAATCATCAATTACATCCATTACAACAATACAGGCTATACCTGTTGTGGGATTTTTCCACACATCTGTAAATGTAACGTCAATACCTGCGACAGTTTTTATCTTTTCTACAGGTATCCTGTCTTTTATTTTCAGCTTTTTTAACAGGTTTAACTGCTCTTTTTTAAGTTCCTCTATCTGCTGGAGATTTTTCATCTAAAAAACCACTAAGTTGTCTGTATGAACTACCTCTGTAAACTTTTTGTTTAAAATCCTTTCAACCTCAGCAGACTTTTTTCTTTTAACTTTTTTTAGCTCCTTTGAGCTGTAGTTTACAATACCTTTACCTATAATCTGTCCCTCTTCACTCACGATTGCAACAACATCATTTTTTGAAAATATACCTTCCACGTCTATTATCCCTGCTGGAAGTAGGCTTTTCCCTTCCTTTAATGCTTTTTCTGCTCCTTTATCAACGATTATCCTTCCCTTTGGAGCTGACAGGAGTTTCAGCCAGCTTTTCTTTTTGGTCAGTTTTCTTTCTTTCTGGGGATGTATAAAAGTGCCTGCTAACTCACCATCAAAAATTTTGAGTAAGATATCCTTTTCCTTTGGTGCTATAACGACAGGTATCTGGTGGGATACCGCTATCTTTGCTGCTTCTAACTTGCTTCTCATACCCCCTGTTCCAAACTTTGAGGTTGATGCTTTAGCATACTGAAGGGCTTTATCTATCTCTTTTATCTCTAAGATTAGCTGTGAATCCTCTTCTTCCGGACTTTTAGTGTAAACGCCTCCTGCTGTTGATAGGATAACAAGCAGGTCTGCACCGATTAAAACAGAAACATGGGCTGCCAGAAAGTCGTTATCCCCAAAAACTATCTCATCAACAGCTATTGTGTCGTTCTCGTTTACTATTGGGATAACTCCCATCTCTATCAGCTTGTTTATTGTGTTCTGTGCCAGAACATAACGCTTTCTCTCTCTGAGGCCTTCAATAGTGAGCAAAATCTGTCCAATAATCTGGCCATTTTCAGAAAATATCTGGTCGTAAATCTGCATAAGGTAAGCCTGCCCAACAGATGCTACAGCCTGCTTTTCTGTAATTGATGTGGGCTTTTTCTTCAGGCCTAACTTTTTTACTCCAGCAAGAACAGCCCCTGATGAAACGATAACAGGTTCTATTCCTCTGCTTTGGAGGTGTTTTATATTTGATGACAGATTTTTTACAAAGTCTGTGTCTATCTGTCCATTTTTTTCTAAAAGCTGGGAGCCTATTTTTATAACTGCTCTTTTTGTATTTTTTACAGCCTGCTTCCTATCCATTATCAGCCATTTCTCCCAAATATAAGGTATCCTGTGTGGGCTACCATTCTGTCTTCAGGTCTGAGTCTGTCTGGAACAGGTTTGTAATGCCTCTCTAACAGCTCTACAACCTCTAAGTTTATAAAGTTGTTTTCTTTCAGTGCCTGCAGTGTATTGCTGACCTGATTTGTTGTGGGAACTAAGAAACCTATAGGAGAACCTTTTTTAAGGGATTTTTTTATGTTATCTATGTAAAGCCACGGCTCCCTAACGTCAATAAATGCTGCATCAAAAAAGTTTTCAGGTAAAGGCTGGTCAAGACTGTGATGTTTTATCTCCACATATCTTTCAAGACCTGCAAGCTTTATGTTACTGTAAGCATTTTTTATGTATTTTTCCTCTTTTTCGTATGAGTATATCTTTCCAGAAGGTTTTACAGCATTTGCCATAACAATTGTCAGTGCTCCGCTTCCCACTCCTGATTCTAAAACCTTCATCCCATCTGTAAGTCCTAATTTTAGCGTTATGTAACTACTGTCTTTTGGGTATATAATCTGGGTTTTTCTTTTTATCCCAAACATTATGATGTCGTGAAGTGTAGGGCGGAGAATGATAAACGGGTGCCCTTTGTGGGTTTTTACCTCTCCGCCGTATCCTGCCGTAATAATTTCGTCATGTTTTATGTTACCCTTATGGGTTCCAAATATCTCACCTTTTTTAACCTTCAGGAAAAAGCTGTTTTTCCCATCTGTAAGCTGGACTGTATCTCCCTCTTTTATCATCGGGACAGCAGATTTAGACTCAGCTCTTTATTGTTGTAAAGGTCTATAGAGTAGTTATCCCAGAATACACATGTTCCACCAGCTATAAACTTTCCTCCAGATTGGTCAACGTACTCTGCAAATAAAACTGTTTCACAGCCAAGCTTTGATTCTGCAGTATTTTCTCCGTGTATAAGTGGTCTGACCTGAGGTTTTCTTGTGGTGATGGTATCAGTGCAGGCAAGCATAACTTTTTTTATTTCTCCCGGGAGGTTATAAGTATCTCCTGTTACTATCAGAAGATTATCTTTTTCATAGTTGCTCACATTGTCTGTAACAATGTCTCCATTAAAATGTATCCCAAATCTCTCAGACAGTGTGTTGCATGTGTCTGCTATTTTATCTTCATTTTTGTAGTATCCAAAAATACCGACAGTTTTTCCACTTTTTACTAAATCTTCAATAAAGTCTGCTTCTTCTGATGTAAATGGTATCTCAGGATAGTTAAATATGATGGTGTCATACTGGGAAAATTTCTCTACATCGTCAACTTCTTCAATGTGCAGTCCTGCTTCCTTTGCATATTTTTGAAGTTTTGAGAAGTAGTAATGGTCTGATATGATAAATTCCTGATGTGCAACACTCCAGGCTACTTTTCTCATTTTTCCTCCTCTACATTTCCTAATTTTTTGTATATCTCAACAATAGATGAAAAGTCTTTGTCAGACAGCTTGTGGGCTTTTGCAGAACTTAAAAGGGTAAGAGTCTGTGAGGTTATCACTGCAGGAAAGTTATACTCCTTTGCTATATCTAATGCATAGCATATATCTTTGTGTATAAGTGAGATGGAAAAATGGGTTGAGTAATCTTTTTTCAGAAGTTTTTCTTTTTTTGCTTCTAAAACCGCTGACTTACCAGCTCCATCTGAAAGTATCTGCATAACTGTTTCTGGTTCAAGACCAGCCTTTATACCAAATGTGAAAGCCTCTGAGATTACAGACATAAAGGAGGCAAGGACAGTGTTGTTTATCAGCTTCATCTTTGATGCATTGCCGTAATCTCCCATGTAATATATACTTTTTCCAACTGCACTGAATATATTTTTACATTTTTCAAAAGTTTCACTGTCTCCGCTCACCAGTACTGTCAGTTTTCCTTCTCTTGCAGGAATTACACTTCCCAGAACGGGAGCTTCAAGAAAATCTCCACCGTTTTTTATAATCAGCTCTGCTGTTTTTTTTGCCGTCTCTGGATGAACAGTTGTCATGTCTATAAATATCTTTCCCTTTATGCTGTGTTTTGTAATCTCTTTGTATACTTCTTCCACAGACTGGGAACCAAACAGCATTGTTATCACAACATCGCTTCTGCTCAGGAGCTCTTTTATCGTTTCTACAAAAGGCAGACCACTTTTTTCAGCTTTTTCTTTTGTCCTGTTCCACACAACAACATCAAATCCTTTCTCTGACAGATTTTTGGCCATAGGCAGACCCATATGACCGAGACCTATCCATCCTATTCTCATCCTACACTCCATCCTTCACAAGTTTGTATATAAAGCTGTCAACAACAGCCTGCCACGAGGCTTCAATAACATTGTCTGACACGCCAACAGTTCCCCACTTTCTTTCTCTGTCTTTACTTTCCACCAAAACCCTTATTTTTGCTGCTGTTCCTGCACTTTCGTTTATTATCCTTACTTTGTAATCAATCAGTTCAACCTCTGAAAGGGAAGGATAAATTTCCACTAAAGCTTTTTTTAATGCTCTGTCTAACGCATTAACAGGACCATAACCTAAAGATGCGGTGTGTTCGTAATGGTTATCTATCTTTATTCTTACTGTTGCTTCAGATACCGGTTCTTTATCTGTGTATCTTCTTGCTATCAGCACCCTGTATGCATCAAGGTCAAAATATTTCTTAAGCATTCCAAGATGCTTTCTTATCAGCAGTTCCAGTGATGCTTCTGCTGCTTCGTAGTGGTATCCATAGTTTTCTAACCTTTTTATCTCCTGAACAAGCTCTGTTATCCGCGGGTCTTTTTCGTCAATCTCTATTCCCAGTTCCCTTGCCTTGTATATGATGTTTGATTTCCCAGCAAGGTCTGAAACCAGTATTTTCCTTCTGTTTCCAACAAGTTCAGGGTTGATGTGCTCATACAGTTTTGGGTTTTTCAGGACTGCAGATGCATGAACACCTCCTTTGTGGGCAAAAGCACTGTCTCCCACAAAAGGCATATTTTTAGGGACAGGCAGATTGACAATGTCAGCCACAAAGTTTGACAGCTCTTTCAGCCTTCTTATGCTTTCTTCAGGTATAGTTTCATATCCAAGCTTTAGTGAGAGATTTGGGATAATGGAGCACAGGTTTGCATTTCCACACCTTTCTCCAAAACCATTTATAGTTCCGTGAACCTGAACAGCACCGTTGAGGACTGCTGTTATAGAGTTCCACACGGCTGTATCACTGTCGTTGTGGGCATGTATCCCTAATTTTCCATCCAGTCCCTTTTCTTTTACCTGTTTGATTATGCTCTCTATCTCAATTGGAAGGGTTCCTCCATTTGTGTCTGCAAGGACGAGAAAGTCAGCTCCTGCTTCCTGTGCTGTTTTCATAACAGCATAAGCATAGTCTGGATTGGATTTATATCCGTCAAAGAAATGCTCTCCTATAAATACCACTTCATCAGTATGTTCCTTCAGGTATCTTACTGTATCGTAAACCATCTCAAGGTTGTTTTCTAACGTGGTTTTTAGTGCTTCTGTAACATGCATATCCCAGGCTTTACCAAATATTGTAATTACAGGTGTTTCTGCCTTTATCAGATTCTGGATCAGTGGGTCGTCTTCAACCCTGAGGTAAGCCCTTCTTGTTGAACCAAATGCGGCTATCTTTGCATTTTTCAGCTTCAGATTTTTAACCTTTTTAAAATACTCGTCGTCTTTTGGATTTGAACCGGGCCACCCACCTTCTATGTAATGAATTCCAAAGTCATCTAACTTTTCTGTTATTCTCAGCTTGTCCTCAACAGATACACTGACCCCTTCAGCCTGTGTTCCATCCCTTAAAGTTGTATCGTATATAAATACCTTTTTCATCTCTGACTCCAGATGGATTTTGATAAAATTTTAGCATTTAATCTGTGTAATTACAGCCTGACAGGGATATTTTTACTTTTCAGATACTCTTTTACTTCCTGTATAGTGAGCTCTTTGAAGTGAAACAGTGATGCTGCAAGGGCAGCATCTGCCTTTCCCTCTGCAAATGCTTCATAGAAGTGTTCCTTCTTTCCTGCTCCTCCAGATGCTATAACAGGTATGGAAACTGCTTCACTTATTGCTTTTGTTAGCTCTATATCGTATCCAGCCTTTGTCCCATCCCTGTCCATTGAAGTGAGAAGTATCTCACCTGCTCCAAGGTCTTCTACTGCTCTTGCCCACTGAATTGCATCTATTCCTGTTGGCGTTCTTCCTCCGTGTATGTAAACCTCCCATTTACCGGGAGCTGTTTTTTTGGCATCAATAGCCACGACTATCGTTGAAGAGCCAAATCTGATTGCTGCACTTTCCACTAAAGGAGGCTCTTTAACTGCTGCTGTGTTTATAGACACCTTGTCTGCTCCGCTTTCAAGGAGCTTCCTTATGTCTTCTAACGTTCTTACTCCCCCACCAACAGTTAAGGGCATAAAAACTGTTTCAGCTGTTTCCTTCACAACATCCAATATAATGTCCCTATCTTCTGCCGATGCTGTTATGTCTAAAAATACCAGCTCGTCAGCTCCTGCTTCGTCGTATGCTCTGGCAGCTTCCACAGGGTCTCCTGCATCTATCAGATTCACAAAGTTAACTCCTTTTACTACCCTTCCTCTGTTTACGTCAAGACACGGTATTATTCTTTTTGCAAGCATAACTTCTCCTTAGAGGGATATATCCTCAACATGTTTTATATCAAAATTTTTTAGACTTTCTCTAAATGTTGTATCTACCGGTATACCTTCTTTCTGGAACATCTGGGAGAGTTTTTTACAGATTTTTTCTCCCTGTTTGTCAAGGTCTGTAAGTATTATTACTATTTTGCTTTTTTCAAGTTCTTCTAATATGTCGTAAAATCTCCTGCCTCTGATGCTGTATATATGCTCTACTCCCACTTTTTCTAATTTATCCCTGTCCCTTTTCCCTTCAACAAGCACAACTACCCCATCTGATTTAGAAAAATCTTTTAATCTACTTATCCATTCTTTGAGGGTTTCATCTTTCATCACTTCTTTGAAAAAAGAGACTTAAGGAAGCTCACTAATTTTTCTATAAGCTTTTTCAGGGCATTTTTATCAACCTGTTCTTCTTCTAACTTGGATTTTACGTATTCTTCCCCTTTTGTTTTCTTTAGATGTTCAACAATCGCCGTAAAGACCTCAAGAGGATTGAACGGTTTCTCTAATATTGCTGTTACACCCATATACTGATAAAAATCCTTTTCATCTTTTGTCAGTGATTCTGTCAGTATAATAAAAGGTATCTCCCTGACACCTTCCTCGTTCTTCATGTACTGTATTATTTCCCATGTAGGCTTTTCACCAATCTTTTGCTCTGCAACAATACCATCAATGTTATTGTTATTTTTCACAAACTCTTTTGCCCTTTCTATGTCTGTAATCTGGATTATTTCTGAACCACTGAGCTGGGCAACCTCACTAAGCACCTGATATGTTGCTCTGTCTTCGTCCAGCAGCAGAATTTTCATGGAAGCCCCTACACAAATTTTATTTCTGGTAATCTGTCAATAAATCCCTTTTCGTATGCTTCTTTTAAAAACAGCTCTATAGCTTTCCTTCCCCTTTCTCCATAATCTACCGTAAGCTCGTTTACGTACATTCCTATAAACTTATCAGCTTTTTCCTTTGACATGTCCCTTGCATATTTCAAGGCATATTCAACGGCTTCTTCCCTGTGCTCAAGAGAATACTTTATACTTTCCCTCAGTATCTCAGAAATCTCCTTCATTGTTTCTTCGCCTAAATCTTTTCTGATAACATTTCCACCAAGTGGCAGTGGTAAGCCTCCAGTTTTTTCATACCACCACTTTCCAAGGTCTACTATGCATACGAGACCTTCATCCTGATATGTGAGCTGACCTTCGTGGATAATAAGACCTGCATCAACTTTTCCTTCTTTTACGGCCTTTATTATCTGGTCAAATGGGATAACCTCATAATCAAACCTGTTCGTTCCCAGATAAAGCTCAAGGGCTAAAAATGCAGAGGTTAATGTTCCAGGAACGGCTATCCTTTTGTTTTTCAGCTGGGAAGGGTCAAAATGTTCTTTAGACACAATCATGGGACCGTAGTTGTCTCCCATACTTGCTCCGCTGGAAAGAAGGGCGTATTTGTCAGCAACATATGGAAATGCATGTATAGATATGGCTGAAACTTCATACTCTCCTTCAAGGGCTTTTCTGTTAAGCGTTTCAATGTCTGAAAGAATGTCCACAAACTGGTATCCTTTTGTGTCTATCTTTTTCTGATTGATTGCATAAAACATAAATGCATCGTCTGAATCTGGGCTGTGGGCAACTCTGATAACCTGCTTTTTTTCTTTAACTTCCACCATTTTCACCTCTAAAAAAGTTTAATAAATTTTATAATAATCTGATAATTTTTCCAAAATTTTCAAAGTCTGGAAGAGGTTTTCCTATTATTGTTATTTTCTTTTTCAGATATGGGTGGAAAAATGATATTCTGTATGAGTGGAGCATCTGTCTCTTTATGTTTTTCAGCAGTGGGTCTGTGATGTTTTTCAGACCGTATGTTTTGTCTCCAACAATAGGATGCCTGATTTTTGACAGGTGTATCCTTATCTGGTGTTTTCTTCCTGTAGGTATTTCTATTTTAAATAGGGAAAATCCCCTGCCTGTTTTTAAGGTCTGAATGATGCTTTTTGCATACTTTTTCTCAACAGGAATGTTTACGACTTTTTTCCTGAAAACAGCTTCTCCGTGGCTTATGGCAAGATACTCCTTTTTGACCTTCTTTTCCTGCCACAGCTGTTTAAACTTCTCAAAAACAGCACTGTTTTTTGCAAAAAGTATAACCCCTGAAGTGTCCCTGTCTAACCTGTGTATAGCCTGTATTTTTCTGCTTTTTTTAAATCCCTTTAGCTTATCTTCAAGGCTGTTTTTACCCCCTTCACTTTCTACAAATGGAGGTTTGTTTATTGCGATAATATATTCATCCTCATAGAGGAGATGGTTTTTTATATCCCACTTGGGACTGTTTTCTATCAGGGGAATTTCAACAACATCTCCTTCTCTTAACATGTGGGAGGCTATCCATACCCTTTTATTGTTAACAAGTATAAGTTTTGTGTCTATCAGCTGTTTTGCCTTTTTCTTTGATATATTCAGATGCTCTGACAGGAAATCTCTCAGTGTCGTCTGCTTATTAACCTTAACCTTTTTCATATACTATTACTCTAAACTTTTCAGAAACTGTAATATATACCTGCTATACTTTTTCAGCAATACCACTCCGTGTCCCTTGCCGGGAAAAATAAACAGTGTGCCGTTGTTTGAGTTTTTCTCATACCAGATAGCATACTTTGTGCTTCCTATAGGGTCATTAATAGAAGAAACATACAAAACAGGATTCAGGTAAGATGACAGGGCAAGTTTCACATTTTCTTCTCCCATAATAGCAGGGGAGCCGGGGGATATACATACCATTGCCTTTATGTCCTGATATGCAGGAACTGGTATTATACCGGTTGCTCCAAGGGATGCACCTATCAGTATGACGCTGTCAGGGTCTATTCTTTCATTTTCTATCAGGTAGTCTATCCAGAGTGATATATCTTCTGGTATTTTTGAGAAGTTAACCTTTTTACTGCTCTTTTTAAAAAATGAAACAAGGTCTAATAGGGAGCTGAAATCTTTTTTAAACACAATCCTGTTTTCTTTACCATTCTGGATAACAGACAGGCCGTGTCCCCTCAGGTCTATCAGCAGTGTTGCATATCCCATATCCCTTAATCTTTTTGCAAAATCAGACCATATAACGTGTGTTGTTCCAAACTGATGGGCCAAAATGATAACGGGATATTTTTCTTTCTTTTCCTCAGGATAGTAAAGAAAACCTCTTAAAATAAATCCGTCATCTGTTTTGACGCTCAGCTCTTTTCCCAAAACTGTTCCTGCAATAAGAAACACTGTCAAAAATATTTTTAACATACAAATATATTAGTTAAGATTGAAAAAGATGGCAAATAGATGATAATTATATAGGGTAAGACCATTTAAGGAGAGGCAGTTATGATAACTACCAAAAAAGAAAAAAAGAGAAGGTCTGTTCCCAGAGATCTTATATATGAGATGAGATACGGCTCCCCTATATATTACAGAGATTATGACAAAGTTTTAGCTGGTGAGAAAAGCTTGGAGGAGGTTATGGGGAGTAGTAAATTGCAGGCTTTGCTAATCTGGATAATATTAAAGTATCTTGCAAAGAAACTAAACCACGAAAGATACGAAGTTTTAACAAACGAAGCAGGTTTTCAGTGGGCACCAAGGACTTGGAGAAACTTAGATATAGCCGTATTTGATAAACGAAAACTTTTAAAGGAAGGGATAGACGATAAATATGCAAAAACTCCTCCAGAAGTAGTTATTGAGATAGATACCAAGGCTGATTTAAGGAAATATTCTGGAGAGATGCTGTCATACATGAAAGAAAAGATTAACGACCTTTTAAATGCTGGTGTTAAAAAGGTTATATGGTATACAACAGACGACAAAAAAGTTATGGTAGCCACAAAGAAGGAAAAGTGGTTTATATCAGACTGGGATGAGGATGTTGAGATTATTGATAATCTGAAGTTTAATTTAGCCAAACTGCTTACAGAAGAAGGTATAAAAATATAACAAGGAGAAGAGTATGCTGACAGCAAACATTGAAAAGATTGTTTCCCTCTCTTCAGACAAAAGTTTGTTTTCTGTTATAGATAAGGTCTTGGAAGAGAAAAGATTATCGCTTGAAGACGGAATTAAACTGTTTGAGACTGATGACCTTCTGACTGTTGGAGCTCTTGCAAACTATGTTACAGAAAAGAAAAACGGAAAGTATGCATACTTTGTGATAAACAGACAGATTAACCCAACAAATATATGTGCATTAGACTGTAATTTCTGCGCATTTGCCACAATGGATAAAAACGACCCGAAAGCGTACGAGATGAGTTATGAAGAGATAATAAAAAAGGCTGAGTATGCTGTTTCTCAGGGAGCCTGTGAGGTTCACATCGTTGGTGGTCTTCATCCTGACTGGAGCTTTGATGTGTATCTTAAGATGGTTTCCCTGCTAAAAGAGAGGTTTCCTAAGCTTCACATAAAAGCATTCACAGCTGTTGAGATAGATTACTTCTCCCGTGTATCTGGTCTGTCATATGAAGATGTTCTAACAAAACTGAAAGAAGCTGGTCTGGGAAGTCTTCCGGGAGGTGGAGCTGAGATATTTGCACCAAGGGTCAGAAGAATTATAGCTCCAATAAAGATTGGATGGAAAAAATATTTAGAGATACACAAAACAGCCCACAGACTCGGCCTTCATTCAACAGTAACCATGCTGTATGGACATGTTGAGACCTATGAAGAGAGAATTGACCATATGCTAAAAGTTAGAGAAGCACAGGAGGAAACAGGTGGATTTACCTGTTTTATTCCTCTTGCGTATCAGCCAGAGAATAACCAGCTAAACATTACTGAACACACCCATGGGGTTGATGACCTGAAAACAATTGCTGTATCAAGGCTTTTGCTGGACAACATTCCCCACATAAAAGCTTACTGGGTTATGATAGGGGAAAAGATTGCTCAGGTTGCCCTTAACTTTGGTGCAGATGACATGGACGGAACAGTAATGGAAGAAAAGATAGCCCACTTTGCAGGGGCTAAATCTCCAACACAGCAGCAAAAAGAAAAGCTTGTCAGACTGATAAAAGAAGCAGGGAAAATTCCTGTAGAAAGAGACACACTTTACAATCATATAAAGGTCTATGAGTAAGAAATTTCCTGTAGAAAACAAGAAAACACCTTCCCAGTATATACTGGCATTTTTCGTGCTGCTACTTGTAGGGATAGCGTTTGTAGCTACTCTGATTGCCATTCCCTATCTGTTTTATCTGCTTATTGTAATATTTTTTAAAACATTTCAGTTTGGCGTTATTTTCGTGATAGTTTTCTGGCTTGTTGTTCTCCTCATCTTATGGACAGGAAAATTGCTGCAGATAATGGGAAAAAATGGATAACTACATAAGACTGAACATAAATTCCCAGCTTGTTGTTATCGGAGACATCCATGGGTGTTATTACGAATTTTTAGATATGATAGACCAGATACATACCCGGTATGGGGAGGATACTTTAATTGTGTCTGTGGGCGATACAGTAGATAGGGGAGATTTTAATATTGAAGTTGTAAATCTATGTTTTAAGCTGAAAGAAAAAGGTAAGTTTTTTGAAGTTCAGAGTAATCACAATCTGAAACTATACAGATGGCTAAAAGGTAAAAAAGTAAAGATAAGCTACGGTATGCAGAAAACTGTCAGTCAGATACTGTCCCTTGATGAGGAGGAAAGGGAGAGTTTTAGAAGACGGTACATCAGCTATTACGAAAGCCTTCCCCTTTATCTGATAATCAATGACAGTGCTGTTATT
>JALSNI010000031.1 GCA_026987075.1 Persephonella sp.
GAGCTGAAGAATATAAAAGTAAAAGTGTCTGTTTTATCGTATCCACAACCTCTGCAGTACAAAGACCCTTACGACCTGCTGCAGAAGCTAAAACCTTTCGAAGACGGAGTGATACTAAAATACGGAAACCACCAGGCAACATTTTTACCTGAAGTGTGGGAGCAGCTGCCGGAAAAAACCCAGTTTTTATCCCATCTGTGTCTGAAGGCAGGACTTCCTGAAGACTGCTGGCTTTCCTATCCTGTTGAGATATACGTATATAAAACAAAAACATTTAGCGAGTAAAGGGGCATAAAGCCCCTGATTATCACCTTCCTAAAACAGTTAGCAGGTCTCTTTTGTGCTCTTCTTCCTGAACAAGTATGTCTTCTAATATTCTTCTGACACCATACTCACCTAACTCTTCAGCCTGTTTTATCCTTTCTTTGTATCTTTTTATGGCGTTCTCTTCACCTTCTAAGTCCTGAATGAGCATCTCTTTGCTGTCCATAGAAGTTTTTATCTCTTCAACAGATATGGAAGGAATTCCTCCTAAAAATGCTATCTGCTCTGATAGAGTTATCGCATGCTGTATCTCTTCCTGAGCATGAACGATAAGTTCTTTGATTATAGACTCATATTCTGGCCCTGTGATAAGAGAAGCATGCTGAATGTACTGGATAGCAGCAGCATATTCCCACTCTAAATCTTTGTTCAGCTCCTCAATAAACTTCTCCATTGTAATCATGGCAGATACCTCCTTTATTTTATTTATCCAAGTGTTGTATCAAGGTATAACATAAGCAGTAGTCCTATGAGAAAGCCAAATGTTACTATGCTCTCATGTTTATTTCTGTAGACCTGAGGGAATACTTCTTTTACTGTTACATAAATCATTGCTCCTCCTGCAAAAGCAAGTCCAAATGGAAGCATAAAAGACAGAACGCTAAATGTAAATCCTCCAAGTATGGTAAAAACAAATTCAGAAAAACCACTGAGAATACCTATGAAAACAGGTATCCACAATCTATCTGTAAGCATAATAAGTGGAAGTGAGACGGCAAGTCCTTCAGGGATATCCTGAATGCCTATGGCAACAGCTGTTGCCCATCCCTTGTCAACATCATTTGCCATAGATACACCTACAGCCATACCTTCAGGTATGTTGTGTATTATAATGGCTGAAACAATAAGGAAAACACCTTTCAGTTTTTCCTTTTCTATGTTAGATTTGTTAATTTTTAGCACGTATTCTTCATGGGGAGTAAATCTTTCTATTAGATATATAACCAAAAACCCTACCACAATTCCTAAAAGGGTATTACCTATGTGTCCCATATGAATAGACGGCAAAATCAAAGATGTAAAAGCAGCGACAAGCATCACCCCGCCACTGAATGCCATACTAAAATCAAGACCCCATTCAGGAAGTCTTTTGAAGATAACGGCAATAACAGAGCCTATACTGGTAGCAAGCAAAACAAATAACCCTGCTAAAACAAGGTTATCCATAATCTCTATATCAGGCAAAATTTCCTCTATCAATAATAATTATTAGTATTAATTAAAATTAAACATTCCCTTTTGTGCTGTCAAGAGGACACAACAGGTTCAAACTGATTTTTTTCAGGATTGTAGTACTCTATCTCACCTTTTTCTATTATGTAATACCATCCGTGCAGTCTAAGAGTCCCTTCCTTTACTCTCCTTTTTACGCCGGGATAGGAAAGGAGGTTTTCTAACTGCTTGATAATATTCAGTCTCTCTGTCAGCTCAAACAGTTTTCTGCCTTTTTCTTTTACTGCAGACAGTGCAACCTCTTTTACATCTTTATCTATCTCAAGCCACTTTTTAACATGTATTATCTCCTCATCGTCAGGCAGGTCTTTATACAGTGATTCGCAGGCACCACAGTGGGAATGCCCGCAAACGATAATATCAGGAACATTAAGAACAGAAACAGCATACTCAATAGCTGCTGCAACACCATGAAACTCATTATCAGGCTTAAAAGGTGGAACCATATTGCCTATATTTCTGACTATAAACAGGTCTCCAATATCTGCCCCTGTTATCTCATCAGGATGTATCCTTGAATCTGAACAGGTTATAAACAGAGCCTTTGGTTTTTGCCCTTTTTCTATAAGCTCCCTGAATTTTTCTTCATACTCTTTAAAACGATACTTTTTAAACTCCTCCACCCCTTTTAAAAAAGGTATCTTTTTCATATCTTTTCCCTTTACCCTTCTACGTTAAACTCCCTTAATGCTTCATTCAGAGATACCTTTTTGTCTGTTGATTCTTTCCTTTTACCTATTATCAATGCTACAGGAACGCCGTATTCACCGGCAGGGAATTTTTTGTTCATCACTCCAGGGATAACAACACTTCTTGCTGGAACTCTACCTCTGTACTCAACAGGCTCATCACCTGATACATCTATAATTCTTGTTGAACCAGTTATAACAACACCAGCTCCTAAGACAGCTTCTTCCTCTACCACTGCACCTTCCACTATGATACATCTTGAACCTATAAAGCAGTTGTCCTCAATAATAACTGGTCTTGCTGAAGGAGGTTCTAAAACTCCGCCTATTCCAACTCCTCCAGACAGATGAACGTTTTTACCAATCTGGGCACAGGAACCAACTGTAGCCCAAGTGTCAACAAGTGTCCCAGAACCCACGTAAGCTCCTATATTCACGTAAGATGGCATCAGTATAGCTCCCTTTTCTATAAATGAGCCGTACCTTGCTGTTGCTGGAGGAACAACTCTCACACCTGCTTCCTTCCAGTTTTTCTTCAGTGGTATTTTGTCGTAATACTCAAAAGGTCCCACTTCCATAACCTGCATCTCCTGAATAGGGAAGAACAGCAGTATTGCCTGTTTTACCCATTCGTTAACAATCCATTCTCCATCTATTTTTTCTGCTACTCTTAACTTTCCTTTGTCTAGCAGGTCAACAGTTTCCCTTACCGCATCCTGATATTTTTTCTCCTTCAGCAGTTCTCTGTTTTCCCATACTTGCGAAATAAGATTTTTTAATTCTTCCATTACTACCTCCGTTTATTTTATTGTTCCTATCATGATAATCTGAAAGAGTATCATCAGTATGATAAACAGGATAGGAGCTAAAAAGCTTGTTCCGCCTTTTTTGGCAAGACTTTCTATAAGCTCTTTTTCGTTCTTTGCCTGAGACTGTATATCAGATACAGTTTTTTTAACAAATATGTAATAAAGATAGTTCCCAAAAGCTCCAAACCCAATCCACAGCCACAGCTGAATACCAATAGATAAAATCTGATTTGAGCTTACTGCCACAAATACACCTAACAGAATAATTCCCAAAAATATCAATACCCCATATAGATACATCTTCCTGTAAAAAACCCACAGAATACCAAAGAAAAAAGCTGCCCAGTTCCAGCTGAGGGCTCCTCCGCTCTCTTCAAATTTTTTAAATTTTTCTATATAGTAGTCTGCATTTTTTCCTACAAAAATTCTGTATATTTCCCATTTATCCATCTTTTCCTCCTAACAAAATTTTAATTGATATTTACAGTTTTTAAAAGTAATATAGTTTTTGAGTTAATAATTGAGGGAGGAATTTAATGGTTAAATATTTTTTAGACCTTTATCTGAAACCTAAAACCACATGGGAAAAGCTGTCTGAAGAAAAGTTTACCATACCACAGATTTATGCAAAACTTGTTGTGATATTTGCCTTTATACCAGCAGTGAGTCACTTTATAGGGTTTGTTGTATTCAGAGATTACTATGTGTCTGCTATAAAACATTTTTTAGAAATGGCAGAGAAAGATCAGGAGCAGTCTGCAAGAACAATAGCCTACATGAAAGCTCTGATGAAAGAACTGCAGGATAATGACATTGTCCAGGAATTTATGATAATGGCTGTAACTTATGGATTTGAGCTGTTAAAACCTTTGGTTATAGCTATAATCATCCTTTTCCTGTCTCCAGCATTTGGAGGCATAAAAGATCCAAATAAATCATTTACTGTGGCTGCCTTTGCTCTCGTTCCATCGTGGATGGCAGGAGCATTTTACATAATGAACTCACCTATCTCTATGTTTATGATTTTTTTAGGGATGTTTTACACTTTTTATCTGATATTTATTGGAGCAGAAAAAGTCCTGAAGATTCCTTCAGAAGGTTCAAAAAACTTTCAGTTTATAATTGTGGTTATAATATTATATCTTGTAATAAGTGGTGTGATAGGACAGATAGAAACCCTGATAACATACAAAATTTTAAATGTCTAGGAGGTCTGACATGAAGAAATTAATAGCAGGTGCTGTTGCACTTTCAATAATAGGTGCAGGATGCCAGAAAACAACTTCAGAAACTTCTGAGATAGAGATAAAAAAGGGGTATCTGATTTATAAAAACAACTGCTCTATGTGCCACTGGGAAACAGTCACACCAGAGCAGATAAGAAATATCAGGAAGATGGTTAAAGAAGGTAAAAAACCTCCTTTTGCTGCACCTCCAATGTCTGAAGTGTCAGCAAGGGTTAAGAAGTTTTATCCTACAGAAGAAAAGTTTGTTGCATTTGTTAAAGATTACATAACAAACCCTTCTAAAGAAAAAGGTGTATGTCTTCCTATGGCTTACAAGATTTTTGGCGTGATGCCTCCTATAGGAAGAAACATGTCAGAAGACTCAAAAGAAGCGGTTGCAAAGTGGCTTTATTACAGATTCAACATGAGCTGGGAGGAGTTCATGAAAAAACATCCCCATTAGATGAGATGTTTTACAGCCTCGTATATTTTTATTGTTGCCTTTGATTTGTTCAGCGTGTAAAAGTGAAGGCCTTTTACTCCGTTTTTCAGCAGGTCTTCACACTGCTGGACTGCATACTCTATTCCGATTTTTTCCACCTCTTCCGGTCTGTCTGCAACAGGCTGGATTTTTTTTATCAGCTCTGGGGGAATGGTTGCACCGCACATATCGGCAAACTTTTTTATCTGCTTGAAGTTTGTGACAGGCATAATACCGGGAATTATAGGAATATCAATGCCTGCTTTATGAACCTTTTCTATAAAGCTGTAAAAATATCTGTTGTCAAAAAACATCTGTGTTATTGAAAATTCTGCCCCTGCTTCAACCTTTTTCTTGAAATAAAATATATCTGTATCAAGGTCTGGACTTTCTGGATGTCCTTCTGGATAGGATGCAACACCAATACTGAACCAGTCTCCAAACTGTTCTCTTATGAGCTTAACTAACTCACTGGCGTATCTACAGCCATCTTTAGGGAAAACAAAGCTCTCTTCCTGTCCCTGTGGGATATCTCCCCTCAGGGCAAGTATGTTCTGAACACCTGTGCTTTTATACTCTGAAAGTATATCAACAATCTCTTTTCTCGTATGTCCTATACAGGTTTGATGTGCCATTACTGTCAGGGAAGTCTGAGTGTGGATTTTTTTGACTATTCTGATTGTCCTCTCCCTTGTGCTTCCTCCAGCACCGTATGTAACAGAAACAAAAGTGGGTTTTATATACTCAAGCTCTTTTATAGTCCTGAATAGAGACTCTTCCCCTTCAGGGGTCTTCGGAGGGAAAAATTCAAAGGATATACTTCTTTTTGATTCCTTTAAAAGCTGTCCTATCTTCATAAAAACAGTATAAATGTAAAGACAGGAAAATGCAAATTATTTGCAAAAAGCCCCCTTGAAAGGGGGTTGCTTGTTTAGAACATTGCAGGCGGTCTTCCCTTTGAAGTTACCAGTCTTTCAACAGGTTCACCGCCAAGAATGTGTTTTTCTATAATTTCTGGAACATCTTCAGGCTTTACGTTTCCATACCACACAGCATCAGGATACACAACAACTGTCGGACCCATCATACATGGCCCAAGACATCCTGTTGGCGTTACAGCCATTTTATCAAACAGGTTCTTCATCATCATCTCTTCCTGAAACTTCTGGAAAATCTGGTCTGAACCTTTATCTCCACAGGAAGGCATTCCGGGGGGTTTTCTCTGGAGACATACAAACACATGTTTAAATTCTGCTGACATTAATCAAACCTCCTCTTGTTTTTTTGAGAAAAAATATTAATGGGAAAAATTTGGGAAAAAAATGATTTAGATTAGCTTTTTATTCAGAAATCTCATCTATGACAGCATCTTTAAAACCAGCATTTTTCAGCTCTTTTTTTCTTTTTTCAGCATCTTTTTTACTTTCAAACCTGCCGCAGTAAACACCATAAAATTTTTTATACTTTTTTACGAAGCAGTCTGACAGGTTCTTTTTTTTAATCAGAGCTTCTGCTTTATTTTTACTGCTATACAGGATAATTCTTACAGAATAATATTTTTCAGAAGGAACAACGCCAGCTTTTTTCAGCTGGGTTATTCTTTTTTTGGCAAGTTTTCCAAAATCAGTTTTGTAAGCAGCAGCTTTTTTGTAGTATTTTAAGGCTTTTTTGTAATCTTTGTTTAAATCTTCAATAACCCCAAGAAAGTAATAGGCATAATCTTTGTAACCCTTTTCCAAGGTGAGGATTTTCAAATATTTTTCAGCTTTTATGTAATCTTTTTTCTTAAAGTAGTAAGAGGCAAGAAACTTAACCATTTCTGGAGTTTTAAATGTTACAGCTTCAATTATCCGGGCTGCTTTCTCTTTATCTCCAAGACTGAAGTAAGCAAGACCTCTGTAATAAAGGACATTATCCTTGTCTTCAGGTTCAAACTTAGACATCTGTTCAGTAAAACTGATAAGGTCTTTATATCTTCCAAGTTTATACAGTGCAATCACTTTATAAAAATTAAGATGCCTTTTGTCTGGGAGTTTAAGAATCTCATTCCATTTTCTTCCCTTAATATATAGAGAAGCTAAAAACTTATACATCTCTTCTCTTTGATAACCTTTCAGATAAGGTAGATAGAACTTAACAACTTCAGCCTGTTTTTCTGGCTCATCTTTAAAAAGGTTCATCCCTAAGGAAAAAATCTCTTTGGCTGTATCCTCTTTAAGCTTTTCTCCTTCAATAAGATAAATAGCTTTTACAAATCCCTCTTTATCTTTGCTTTTATATAGAGTGTGAAACAATATCTTTACAATCTTTTCTCTGTAATGGTCGTCAGAAGGGGCTTTCTGGAGATACTCTAAGCACTTTTTCTTTGCTACATTGTAAACTTTATCCTGATATAGACCCTGAATAAGCCTCAACAGTGTATCTCTCTCTTTGTCTGAAAAACCGAAAGAGAAAGAAACAGTAAGCAGAAAGACAAGTATCAAACCCATTTTTATATTATACAACAAAGGGGAGGTTTCCCTCCCACAAATTCGGCGCAGGAAGAGCTCACAAGGGTAAGATGGAACCATGGGCTCTGCCATAAGTTAGTATTAACTTACTAACCTTATAGAGTGCTGTCAATACTGCATTCAGGATTGAATTTTTAAACAAACTGATATATCATATAGCTTTATACATTTCTGTCTATACTCCCAGAGTGAGGTGATTGAATGTCTTTCCAGTTTACTGAAGAGCAGATTAAAAGATACAGCAGACATATAATACTGCCAGAAGTTGGAGGTAAAGGGCAACAAAAACTCCTTCAGTCTAAGGTTCTCGTTATTGGAGCTGGAGGACTGGGCTCCCCATCTCTCTACTATCTTGCTGCTGCAGGTGTTGGGACAATTGGAATAGTAGATTTTGACGTTGTTGATTTTTCAAATCTCCAGAGACAGATACTCCACAACACAGAAAGGGTAGGAAAACCCAAGGTTGAATCTGCAAAGATGACTCTGGAAGCTCTAAATCCTGATGTGAAAGTGATAGCATACAACGAAAGAATACATAAAGACAATGTAATGGATATCATAAAGGATTATGATGTTGTTCTTGACGGTTCTGACAACTTCCCAACAAGATTTTTAGTAAACGATGCCTGCTACTTCCTCGGCAAACCTCTCGTTTCTGCAGCGATACTGAGATTTGAGGGGCAGCTTACAACATTTGATTACAGAGATAAGGAAAACTCTCCATGTTATAGATGTTTATTCCCTGAACCGCCACCTCCGGGACTTGTTCCCTCCTGTCAGGAAGCAGGTCTGTTAGGAGTAGTAGGTGGTATAATGGGAACACTTCAGGCAAACGAAGCTCTCAAACTTATACTGGAGATAGGAGAGCCTCTTGTAGGAAAACTGCTTGTTTTTGACGCATTAACAACAGAGTTTAACATAGTGAAACTGAGAAAGGACAAAAAATGTCCATTATGTGGTGAAAAGCCTGTTATCAAAGAGCTGATTGAGTATGACCAGGCCTGTGACATACATTTTTGAGGAGGAAAAATGGCTGAGATAAAAATAGATAGAGAATTAGACCTAAAAGGAGAGGTATGTCCTTTTACTTTTGTAAAAAGTAAACTTATAATAGAACAGATGGAACCAGGGCAGGTTCTAAAAGTTATACTGGACTACAAACCATCAGTTGAAAATGTTCCTAAAAGTATGAGAGAAGAAGGACAGGAAGTATTAGAAGTAAAACAGACAGGTGAAAATCTCTGGGAAGTATTAATAAGGAAGGTAAAATGAATCTGTTGATAGTGCTTGCAAGCAATCCATACTCCCACGATTTTAATACTGCCGTAAAGTTAGCAACAGCTGCTCTTGAGAGAAATCACAGGCTAAAAATATTCTTTATGGGTAATGGAATTTACTCTATTTTAAGAGAAGAAATTAAAAAATTAGCAGAAAATGGAGCCCAAATTTATTACTGTGCCCACAATGCCCAGCAGAGAAAAATAAAGCCTGAGGAATGGGCAGAAAGCAGCAGTATGTATGGACTGTCAAAACTGATAGCAGAAGCTGACAAAGTAATAATGCTTGATTAGAGGAAGAGATGGCAAGAAAAAAGATAGCTCTGATAATAAAATCCAATCCCTTTAGCTGGAAGGCCTTTGAAGCTCTTAGACAGGCAGTTGGCGTATCAATGGGACATAGTCTTACCGTAATCTTTCTAAAAGATGGCGTCTATACGCTAACAGATTGGAAACCACAAATGATAGGTATTGAGCCAATAGACAAATCTATGGAAGCTTTAGAGATGACAGATGCTGAAGTAGTAGCTGAAGAAGAAGCTCTAAGAGAAAGAGGAATTAAGCTAAAACAATGGCCTACAGATGTGAAAATAAAACCTCAGGAAGAAATATCAGAAATTGTAAAAGATGCTGAGGTGGTGCTGGCATGGTAAACAATTTATGGCTTATAAAAAGGCCTGCTGACTTTCCTGAAGCAGACATGCTGGATACAGACGATATGATAATTCTCATTCAGGATGCAGTTCTCAGGGTTCCTACCATAGAAAACTGGGCAGCCTGCAAAGAAGATGCCCTCGCCAGAAATGTAAAAATCCCAGAAGACAAACTCCTCGAGTATAAAGACATTATAGACATCATAGAAAAGGCAAACAAAGTTATTGTATGGTAACAAAAGTTGGCATAACACTTGGTGATCCAGCAGGCATATCACCTGAGATTTTAGTAAAATCTCACAAAAAACTGCCTGAAGCTGTCTATATCGTATATGGAAGTAAAATAGCAATAGAAACAGCAGAAAAAATAACAGGGATAAACTTTAAATGCAAACAGATAGAAAGTCCTGAAGAAGCAAAAAACAAAGGTTTTTACCTTATAAATGTTTACGACAGTGAGTTTAAACCGGGAAAACCAGACAGTGAAACAGGGAAAGCCTCCGCACTATTTCTTGAAAAAGCTACAGACCACATATTAGAAAAAAAGATAGACGCACTTGTGACTCTTCCTATCTCAAAAAGACACATTATGGCCTCTGGTTTTAAATTTCCGGGACATACAGACTATCTGGCATACAGAGCCGGTGTAAAAAACTACCTTATGATGCTTATGTGCAAAAAACTGAAAGTTGCCCTTGCAACAGCACATATTCCTATAAAAGATGTTCCCGACACATTGAGGAAAACAGACATAAAAAAGCAGATAAAACTGTTAACAAAGGAGTTAGAAGAAAAGTTCAAAATAAAAAATCCAAAAATCGCCGTTTTAGGTCTTAATCCCCATAGCGGAGACGGAGGAAATATTGGAAGGGAAGAGATAGAGTTTTTACAACCTGCTGTAGATACTTTGAAAAAAGAAGGATTTAATCTCTACGGCTGTCTGTCTCCTGACACTGCATTTGTAGATTACAGAAAATATGATGCTTACTTTGCAATGTATCACGACCAGGGACTGATACCTCTGAAGATGCTGTGCTTCAAAAAAGCCGTCAACATAACCTTAGGCCTGCCTTTTATCAGAACGTCTCCAGACCACGGAACAGGATTTGATATAGCAGGGAAAAATAAAGCAGACCCTTCATCTTTCATAGAAGCTGTAGAAGTAGCCTGCAGAATGAAAAAATTATTGGCCTAAAATCCCCGCCTGTAAGAGAAGCTATTATCTTATAAGCAACCCTTTTGTCTATTTTTTATATCCCACTATGTTCAAACAAAACTTTGAAAAATTCCCTTTTAGGAATTCTCCATTATCTTTCCTTTATATCTCACTATGTTCAGACAAAACATAGTAATACAGACGCTACTGCAAATGTTTGTTAGCTTTATATCTCACTATGTTCAGACAAAACGTGCTGTATGTCCTTCTTTCAAGTCTTCAACAAGGTCTTTTATATCTCACTATGTTCAGACAAAACTTTCTGAAGCTTGAGTATTAGGGGTTAGCTGGGATATTTTATATCTCACTATGTTCAGACAAAACCAGCTTCTCTGACAAAAATACCTTTTTCAGATACTGATTTTATATCTCACTATGTTCAGACAAAACACTTTTTTCAATATATTCCTTTTTATATCTATTATAATTTTTTATATCTCACTATGTTCAGACAAAACTGAGCTATTATTAAAAAATAAACCTTATTCTGTTGCCAAGTAATATCAATGCTCTGATTGGTTTTTAATAATTTTATAATCCTTCTCTAAGCAATGCAAATTGCAGTAAACCTTTATTAATGCAAATATATTTTCTATTATATCTTCTAAAGTACTTAATTTCAGCCATCTTACACAGAAATATACTTTCTGTTGAAAATGCACTTTTGTGAAGTAAATTGGCAACCTTAAAAGAACAAAACTGAATAATACCTGCTATCAATTATAAAAAATTATCTATATAACTTTTTTCTATTCCTAAAACTTTTTTCTTTATGTTCTTTGGATTTTTTACCTGATAAACATAAATGCTGTCTTCTTTTTTATCTATTATTTTATCTATTTCTGCCATACACTGGGCAAGTTTTCCTTCAGTTATAATCCCCTCAAAGCAGGAAAGCTGACGCCAGTAAAGATATCTCTTTAACACTTTTCTAACTTTATTTAATCTTCTGTCATCTGTTATGTCATAGGTAATTATTACAAACATATCTACCACCATGCTTTAAAAGGTTTGTAATCTTCATCTCCAATAAAATGTTTTATAAGCTTATAACATTCTAGTCTAATTAACTGTCTGTATGAAACTTTTCTTTTTAGTTTTCTATGTTTTATAGTTTTGTTTAATCTTTCTTCATATGCTTTGAGAAATTTTTTTCTACCGTTTTCATTTAAATAAGCAAAGTTCAAATCTTTATCAAAATCTTTAAGGGTTATCTTCTTTGTATTGATAAGTGAAAATATCAGCGGGTCAATAATAAAAGGTTTAAAAATTTCTGCTAGATCCAGGGATAAAGAGAATCTTTTTTCCTGTGGAGAGTGCAGATAGCTTATAGTAGGATCAAGTTGTGTTCTATAAATTTCTGTTAAAATTGTGTTGTACAGGATACTGTTTCCGAAGCTGATGAGAGCATTTATAGGATTGTCTGGAGGTCTTTTTTCCCTCTTTTTCATATAAAAGTCTGGATTTTTTATAATTTCATTAAAAAGCTGATAGTATCTATCTCTAATGTTTCCTTCTACAGCCATCAGTTCTTCAGGTGTATTTGTTTCAAATACTTTTGGATAAAGCTCTTTTTCTATTTCTTCAAATTTTTCTTCTGGTATTTTGTTTTTCTTTAAGTTCCTTAATATGTGGAAAACAGCTCCTTCAATAAATGAGATTGCTAAATACTGTCTTTCTCTCTCCTCTAAATAATGTCTTACCTGTTCTACCAATAGACTGCCTGAAACATTTTTCTTTCTTGGTAGAAAACTTCCTGAGTAGTATCCGTAGTAGTTATAAAAATGGATGGGAATATCATACTGAGAAAGATAGTTTAATGCTTTTGTGTTTATGTCAAGCTCTCCAAATACATAGATTGAGTCTATATCATTAACAGGTAATACTTTTTTAGCTGTCTCTCCATTCTGCTCTGTTTCAAAATATATGGTATTTTCTTTTCTTTTTAATCTACCGTTTGAGTTGATATAAAATCTTTTAGGCATTTTAAACCTTTTCTAATCTGATATTTTTCCTTCTACAGTTTTCATAATCAAAATATACAGTCTTCAAGCACTAATTTCTATAAGAAAAAGAATTGATTTGATTAGTTTAATGCATTATACTTAAATTAGCAAAATTAGTTTAACAGGATAAACTAAATGGAAAATCTCTTAGAAAAAGCAAGACAGCTTTCTATTTTGAAAACTTCCCAGAAATTACCATCATATAAAAGATTTCTATACAGAAAAATAAAAAATAGTAATTCAAAAATAATTGGAATTTACGGTGCAAGAGGTGTAGGAAAAACAACTTTAATACTCCAAATACTTAAAAATCTTAATCTTCCTGTCAAAGAGTCCCTTTATATATCCTGCGACCATCCTTTTTTTACAGATATAAATCTTTTTGATTTCTTAGAATACTTTTATAAAAAAGGTGGAAAAATTATTTTTATAGATGAAATACATAAAATAAAGGATCTTCAAAAACATTTAAAATCTGCTTATGACTTTTTGGGGATTAGAATTATTTTCACAGGTTCATCTGCTATTTCATTAACAGAACCAGATTTCACCAGAAGATTTAGTA
Organism: Persephonella sp.; assembly: GCA_026987075.1. GTDB lineage: Bacteria > Aquificota > Aquificia > Aquificales > Hydrogenothermaceae > Persephonella_A. Next base: position 12,990 of record JALSNI010000031.1, read on the forward strand.
TGTATAAACTGCCAATTTTTTCCTTTAAAGAGTATATAGAACTGTCCTATGGAATTAAACTAAAATCTTTTACTTTAGAAGAAATAATAAAAAATCACGAATTAGTATCACAGGAAATTATAACCATTCTTAAAGATAAAAGAATTTTATCCTTATTTGAAGAGTATAACAAACACGGCTGTTATCCTTTTTATTTTGAAGATAAAGCTAAATTTTTAGATAGATTACAGGATACGGTAAATGCAATACTTTATTATGACATGGCTGAAATGTTTAAGATAAGTTCAGATAAAATTCATACATTAAAAAAATTACTTGCTACAATATGCGCATCAAAACCTATGGAGTTTTCTATAGATAAACTCACAAATATTACAGGCATATCAAAGGCAACCTTTTATAAATATATTGATTATTTATCCCGTGGAGAGCTTTTGATTCATATTATGCATGAAGCTAAAAGATTTAAACCAATTAGAAAGCCTGATAAACTTTATCTATCAAATCCTAACTTGCTTAATGCTATCTGTTTATCTCCAGATAAAGGAACATTAAGGGAAACTTTTTTTGTATCTATGTTAAACTTCCAGCACAGATTGTTTTATACAGATAAAGGAGATTTTATGGTTGATGAGAATTACATTTTTGAAATTGGAGGAAAAAATAAAGACTTTTCCCAGATTAAAAACATAAAAAATTCATTTTTAGCAGTTGATGATATTGAGATTGGCTTTGAAAGAAAAATCCCACTGTGGCTGTTTGGTTTTCTGTATTAATGTTATCCATAACAAAACTCAAAATATGCACATTTTTTGCAGTTAGGTTCATTTATAACAGGTGGTGGTTTTTCTTGCTTTAATATTTCATCAATCTCTATAAGTGTTTTTTCTATTTTCTTTTCATTTTCCGGTTTTAACTCTATAAATTCCCTTTTTCTTTGTTTTGGGTAATTAATTATTCCTTTTTTTCCTTCCGGCTCTGTTTCAAAAT
>JALSNI010000032.1 GCA_026987075.1 Persephonella sp.
GGAGCAGTAAATTCCCAGCCTTCCGTAGATATCAATACTGCCTAAAACTTTAAATGGAGTAAAAACAAGATAAAAACCACCATCTACAGGCTGAAGAGATACCTGATAATCCTGTCTGTATCTGTTTTTTCCTCCATAAGGTATAAAAGCAAAGTATGGATAGGGGCAGTTTTTGCTTTTTAACTTTACAGGGGAAACGGTAATAACGTCAACAGCAAAGTAGCGATTTTTTTCTGGATTTACGGCAGGAAACAGCCTGACACTGATTTTTATTTCTCTGTCTGTTTTTTCTACAGACTGTATCTGTATGGATTTTCCTGTTTTAACTGTTAGTCTTACAGGATACAGAGTATAAACTGTATGAAACTCTTCCCTATCACTCCTGCACACAAGGAAAAGTTTTTTTGGCAGTTTCTTTTCGGGAATCCATTTTTTGATAGATAGTTTTATAACACCAGCCGTCATCATCAGGGCTTTTTTCTTTGCTTTTTCTTCAGATAGTCCAGACTGTATAAAGTATTCAAGCTGTCTTGAGTAATACTCAGCAACATTAGAGTCTGTTTTTATGGCTTTTTTAACCTCTTTTTTCAGATAACTGTTAATCTCGTATATGTCTGTGGTTACTGTTGGATTGATGTTAGGTCTGTAGGGATTTGCAAGGAAGGGCTTGTCATTTGGCACAGCCACAGCATTAATTGATTTTACATAGAAAAATGGGCTAACACCTCCTGTTTTGATAGCTTTTTTTATCTCTTCTACGCTAAAGTCTGTTAGGTATTTACAGTATTTTTCTTTAGATAAAGCCTGTGATATGTCTCCTGAAATCATATAACCTCCTTCAGAAAGTCTAACCCAGCTCAGATGTAAAACAGGTTTTTCTAACCTTTTTATCGTGTACTTCCATCTATTATTTTCAAAATGAACAGCCTCTCCAAAAGCTGTCATAAACAGTAGCAGAAATATAAAAGCAGGCATTACACACCTTTTAGCTGTGATATTCTAAATATAAACAACAAAAAAGGGGTAATCAATTTGATAATAGCTATTGACGGTCCCGCTGGATGTGGAAAGTCTACAATAGCAAAGATGATAGCAAAAAAGCTCGGCTATACCTACATAGATACTGGTGCAATGTATCGGGCGGTAGCCCTGAAGCTAAAGAGAGAAAATGTTAATCCTGATGATTTAAAGGCAGTTTTGAAGGTTATGGAAGATACTGACATACAGCTGAAACCTGCGGAAAATGGGGTAAAAGTGTTCTTAGATGGTGAGGATGTATCAGACCAGATAAGAACAGAAGAGATAGGCAAGACAGCATCACAGATAGCCCGCTATCCACAGGTAAGAAAAGTGCTTGTTAAAATGCAGAGACATTTAGGAGAAAAGGCGAAAAATGCCGTAATAGAGGGAAGGGATGCTGGCACTGTTATCTTTCCAGATGCAGATGTGAAGATATTTCTGACAGCAAAACCGGAGGTTAGAGCTGAAAGAAGGTATAAGGAGCTGAAAGAGAAAGGTTTGGATGTATCATACGAAGAGATACTGAAACAGGTAAAAGAAAGGGATTACTTAGACGAAACGAGAAAGGACAGCCCATTAAAACCTGCAGAAGATGCTGTTATTATTGATACATCCAACAAAAGCATAGAGCAGGTATTTAATGAAGTTATGGAAGTGATTAAAAGAAAAAGTGTTTAAGTTCTGATAAAAAAACTGCTGAACCTGTCTTTAAACTTCTTTTCTATCCTGGCAAGCTCCTCCTTTAAAAAACCTGTTTTTGTCTGGAAGCTTTTATCCACCAGGTTTTCCGACGGGTAAAAGTTCTGGATTACGTATCTGTCTGAGCCTTTTATCAGATTACATATTTTCAGTATATCTGCATAGGTGTGAATTCCATAAATGACTGTTGTTCTAAACTCATACTCTATTCCTGAGCTTTTTATCAGTTTTATACTACTGGCAATTTTTTCTGTATCTGCATTTACTCCTGTTATTTCTTTATACTTTTCTAATGGGGCTTTCACGTCCATAGCTATGTAATCTACTAATTTTCTTTCAATAAGCAGTTTTATCATCTGGGGATTAGAGCCGTTTGTATCTAACTTGATGTAGTAGCCTAATCTTTTTATCTTTAGCAGAAGGTCAGGAAGGTCAGGAAAGATTGTAGGTTCTCCACCTGTTATAACAACTCCTTCAATTTTTCCTTTTCTGTTTTCTAAAAATTCTAAAATCTCTTCCTCCTGCAGAGAAAAAGAAAAATACTCAGGCAGAACAAGTTCCCTGTTGTGACAGTATGGACAGCGGAAGTTGCAGCCCTGAACAAAGATTACTGCTGATATTTTTCCCGGATAATCAATAAGAGAAAACTTCTGAAATCCACCTATTTTCATCTCTTTATCCTCTAAATTTTTATAAAAAGGCCTCCCGGGGAGGGAGGAAGGGGGAGAGGGGGGAGAAAACACAGTCATCAAGTGGCAGCAGCAGGAAAAACTTTGAAGCTTTTTCTATTTTTAAACTCTTCCTTTTTACCATCATTCCAGTGCTTAACAGGTCTGAAATAGCCAACAATCCTTGAGTAAACCTCCGTTTCTTCTCCGCAGTGGGGACATTCTTTATGCTCTCCAGACAGATATCCATCTTTCGGACATACACTAAATGTGGGGGTTAAAGTGAAATACGGCAAGTGGTAGTTTTCACACACTGTCTTGATAAATGTTTTAACAGCTGAAACTTCAGATATCTTTTCACCTAAGAAGAAATGTATGACTGTTCCTCCTGTATATTTTGTTTGAAGACTGTCCTGATGCTCAAGAACAAAGAATGGGTCGTCAGAATAGTTGACAGGTAGATGTGTTGAGTTTGTGTAATAGGGTGCTGCTCCATTGTGATACTCATCTTCGTTTGCCACTACAATGTCCGGGTATTTTGATTTATCTATCTTTGCCAGTCTGTAGGAAGTTCCCTCTGCCGGTGTTGCCTCAAGATTGTAGTTGTTTCCAGTTTCAAGCTGAAACTTAATAAGTTTGTCATTTATAAAACTGAGAACTTTCTCAGCAAAAGCTTTCCCTCTATCTGTTCCTATACTTTCACCAAACAGATTCAGACACGCTTCATTCATTCCTATTATCCCAACTGTTGAAAAATGATTTTTCCAGAACTCTCCAGTCTGGGCTTTTATGCTTCTCAGATAAAACTTTGAGTATGGATACAGACCTTTTTCTGTAAGCTGTTCAAGGAACTCTCTTTTTATCTCTAAGCTTTCTTTTGCAACTTCAAGTAGCTCATTTAGCCTATCAAAAAACTCCCCTTCAGTCGAAGAGAGATACCCAATTCTCGGCAGATTAATGGTTACAACACCAATGGAACCGGTCAGTGGATTTGCACCAAACAGTCCTCCTCCCCTTTTTTTCAGCTCTCTCACATCAAGTCTCAGCCTGCAGCACATACTCCTTGCGTCATTTGGGTCAAGGTCTGAGTTAATAAAGTTTGCAAAGTAAGGGATACCATACTTTCCTGTCATCTTCCACAGCTTTTCATAAGCAGGGTTATCCCAGTCAAAATCTTTTGTTATGTTGTATGTGGGGATAGGAAAGGTAAACACCCTACCTGACGCATCTCCTTCGCTCATCACTTCCCAGAATGCCTGATTAATCATGTCCATCTCTTTTTGAAAATCTCTGTATTTTTCCCCTTTAATCTCTCCACCAATCACAACAAACTGGTCTGCATATGGGGAGCTTTCTGCTTTCAGGTCAAAAGAGAGGTTAGTAAACGGTGTCTGAAATCCTACCCTTGTTGGAACATTCAGATTAAAAACAAACTCCTGAATAGCCTGTTTGACCTGTCTGTAAGAAAGTCCGTCGTATCTGACAAATGGAGCAAGGAGGGTATCAAAATTAGAAAATGCCTGTGCTCCAGCTGCTTCACCCTGCAGTGTGTACAGAAAGTTAACAATCTGCCCCAGTGCAGATGATAGATGTTTCGGAGGATTACTTTCAGCCTTTCCGTAAGCACCTTTGAAACCTGTAGTTAGAAGGTCATATAAATCCCATCCTACACAGTAAACACTCAGGTTCTGAAGGTCGTGTATATGTAAGTCTCCTTCTCTGTGGGCTTTTGATATTTTTTCATTGTAAACTTTAGTGAGCCAGTATTCTTTTGTTATCTCAGATGATATGTAAAAGTTTAAACCTTGCAGTGAGTAGGTTGTGTTGCTGTTTTCGTAAACCCTCCAGTCTAACTTTTTCAGGTAGTTTTCTACTAAATAGGCACCCATAATGCCCTCCTTCTATATATAGTGGTGTTTTTTGTAGCATACGATATATAGTATAGTGGAGAAAAACTGATTTGTAATTGATGGAAATCAACAGTTGATTACTTTATGATTTCTGTACCGATACCTTCAGATGTGAAAATTTCAAGGAGAACGCAGTGGGGTATTCTACCGTCAAGTATGTGGGCTTTTTTTACCCCTTCTTCTAAAGCCTGAATGCAGGCTTTTACCTTTGGTATCATTCCCCCTGTTATGGTTCCATTTTCTATCATCTGATTAATCTGGCTGATGTTTATGGATGATATTGTTTTTCCTTCTTGGTCTTTCAGACCTTCTATGTCTGTCAAGAATATAGCTTTTTCTGCTTTTAATGCTCCTGCAACAGCTGAAGCGACAAAATCAGCATTTATGTTGTAGGCGTTTCCTTCACTGTCAAAACCTATAGGGGCTATCACAGGTATGTAGTTATCCTCTTCTAAATGTTTCAGTATCTGAACATCTACAAACTCCACCTCTCCCACGTGTCCTAAGTCAAGAAGTTCTGTTGGTCTAAAATCTCCCATCTGTCTGAAGTACTCTTCAGCATCTAACTTTTTTGCCCTTATCAGTCCACCGTCTTTTCCTGTCAGCCCAACAGCCCTGATATGTCCACCTGCATATCTGTTTATCAGCATCACAATATTTTTGTTTACCAGTCCCCCTAAAACCATCTCTACAACTTCCATTGTTTCCCTGTCTGTTACTCTCAGACCCCCAACAAATTTTGATTCTAATCCCATTCTCTTTAAAACCTGACCTATCTGGGGACCCCCACCGTGAACAATTACAGGATTTATACCTATGTATTTGAGCATCAGTATGTCCTGTGCAAAGGCTGTTTTCAGGTCTGCCTTTGCCATTGCATTCCCGCCGTATTTTATAACAAAGGTCTTTCCTCTAAATTTTGTTATAAAGGGAAGTGCTTCCATAAGTATTTCAGCTTTCTCCACGAACCTTTCCATCTAATCCTCCATAAACTCTTTTAGAAACTCTACTATCTCTTTTTTTGCAGGTATGTCAACCCAGTACTGACCGTCTTCATGCTCTATTCTGAGTATTTTCCCATTAGGTGAGCTGGCTGTTTTAAAAATTGTCAAACCTTTAGAAAAATACCACTCTATATTTTCGTATGGTGATTTCATGTGGATGGTAAATCCACCTTTTCTTTTTGAGATTTTTTCAACAGTTACAGGGGTTCTGTTAATAATATCCTCTTCCTGCCACTCTTCAGATAGCACATCAACAGCAATGCCGTTAACCTTTATCTTCAGCTCCTCCATACTTTCCGCTCTCCTTCATCTTTTTTATCTCCTTTAAAAGCTGGTCAACCATCTCATCTTCAGAAACCCTTCTAACAGGCTGTCCCTCTTTAAAAAGCAGAGCAGACCTGTTTCCGCAGGCAAGACCGATATCTGCTTCCCTTGCTTCTCCAATAGCATTTACCACACATCCCATTATGGCAACTTTTATAGGCAGTGTTTCCCCTTCTAATTTTTCTTCAACCTTTTTTACAACTTCAGGCAGATTTACCTCTATCCTTCCGCAGGTTGGACAGGATATTATCTCTATTCCTCTCCTTCTAAGGCCGAGGGACTGTAATATCTGGTAAGCCACCTTTACCTCTTCTACAGGGTCTGCTGTTAAGGAAACCCTTACTGTATCACCTATTCCCATATACAGCAGGATTCCTATACCAACAGCAGACTTTATAGAACCTTTCCCTGAAGGTCCTGCCTCTGTGATACCTATATGCAGTGGAATGTCTGTTTTTTCTGCAAATATTCTGTTTGCCTGAATGTTTTGCAAAACGTCAGAGCCTTTTATGGAAACCTTGAAGTTTGTAAAACCTACCTTTTCAAAAAATTCTGACCAGTAGAGTGCACTTTCTGCTAATGCTTCAGCTGTGGGATATCCATATTTTTCCAACAGTCTTTCTTCTAAAGAACCTGAATTTATTCCCAGTCTAACAGCTATATTTTTTTTCTTGCATTCCTGAAGTATCTCTTTTATCTTTCCTTCATCACTGATATTTCCCGGGTTGAGTCTTATGCCGTGTATTCCGCTCTCCAGAGCCAAAAATGCTATTCTTGGTGAGAAATGTATGTCTGCAATAACAGGGATAGGGGAGTTTTTTACTATCTCAGGGAGAGCTTTTGCATCTTTTTCCGTTGGAGCTGCAACCCTTACTATCTCACAGCCAGCCTCGTGTAATCTGTTTATCTGACTTAGGGTTTCTTCTATGTTGTGGGTTTTTGTGTCTGTCATAGACTGGACAACTACAGGAGCATCGTCTCCTATTTTTACCTTTCCCACATAAACAGGTCTTGTTTTCCTTCTTTTAATCATTTATCTAAGGGACACCTCTTTTACAGGTATTTTTAAAACCATTCCCGGTTTTATCAGGTTGTCTCTTATTTTATTCAATTTTACTATTTCTTCAACAGTTACTCCGTATCTTCTGGCAATCCTGTAAAGGGTTTCCCCTTTTTTTACATAATGGTACTTTAGCCTGTAGCTTACTTTTTTGACGGTAACTTTTTTCTTCCTGTAAGGCACGTTCAGGTTGTATCCTGCATAAGCGATACCTTTCTTAAAGTGTGCGTTGTATTTTCTGAGCAGTCCATAATCAACACCTAATTCCCTGCTTAAATTCTTCAGGCTTTTTGTTCTGTGGTACTTTTTTGTTTCCACGTAATATATGTTTGCCCTGTGTATTTTTATGCCGTATTTTCTTGGATTTTTTGCTATCAGAACCATAGCAAAGAATTTTGGCACATATTCTCTGGTCTGTTTAGGCAGTCTATACTTTATGTCCCAAAAGTCGTTGCTGGCACTTCTCAGTTTTCTCTGAACACATCCTTCCCCGCAGTTATATGCAGCAAGAACCAGATCCCATCTGCCAAACATTCTGTACAGATACTTCAGATATTTTGCCGCTGCAACAGTGGATTTGTAGGGGTCTCTCCTTTCGTCAACTCTGCTGTTTATTCTCAGTCCAAATCTCTTTCCTGTTATCCTGACAAACTGCCACAGACCTGCTGCTCCTGACGGTGACGTGGCGTATGGGTCAAATGCACTTTCAATGGCTGGCAGATATGCCAGCTCTTCTGGTATACCGTGTTTTTTGAATACAGACTTTATCATAGGAAGGTAAAAGTTAGCCCTGTTTAATGCTCTTTCTGTCCAGCTTTTGTTCCTTATGCCGTAAAAATAAAGGTACTTTCTTATATCTTTTTTGTTAGGGATTTTTATACCTGTTTTTATTGATTCCTCAAACAGTATCTGCTCGTCCTCACTGTCTAACTTTGGAAGGTCTTTCTCGTTTATGTATATCCCGTCAACCTTGATTACTGTTTTCTCATCACCCTTTTTGATGATGATGTATGCTTTATCTTTCTTTTTTATTATGTAGGCTTTTGTCTGGGGTTTTTTTGAGCTGCACGAGAAAGTCAGGAATGCCAGTATTATCCCTGCGATGAGATAATACCGGCTCTTTCTGTTCATTGTCAGTCCTTTATAAGATTTTTGTTCCTCAATGCTATCTCTTTAGCTTCTTCGGAAAAAATACCTGCAACTTTATGCTCTTTTATGTTGTTTTCCTCGTCCATATAAACTAAATTTACCTTAAAATCTTTCAGCTCGCTGTCCTCAAGGTCTGCATATGAAACGATTATAATCAGGTCTCCTGAATGACCAAGCCTTGCAGCAGCACCATTTAATATACACTCTCCACTGTATCTTGCTCCCGGTATGACGTATGTGGAGAATCTGTGTCCATTGTTGATGTTAAACACTTCAACCTTTTCAAAAGGAACAAGATTTGCAGCTTCCATTACTGCTTCATCAAGGGTAAGGGAACCTTCGTAATGAAGGTCTGCCCCTGTTATTGTTATTCTATGAATCTTAGACTTTAGAACTGTTCTTCTCATCAAAATTCCCTCTCAACGATAAATTTTGCAAGCTCTTCTAACCTTTTAAGGTATTTATTGTCTGGGAAGTTTTCAAGTTCCTTAACAGCATTATCAACAAGCTGTTTAGCCTTTTCTATGGTTTTCGTCATACCTCCCTTTTCCTGGACTATCCGTTTTACTCTGCTTATCTTTTCTTGAGAAGGGTTTATATCCCGAATTACTTCTTTGACAAACTCTTTTTCTTCTTCTGTCAGCTGGTCTAACACTGAAAGCAATGGGTAGGTAATTTTTCCTTCCCTCAGGTCGTTACAGACAGGTTTTCCTAGCTTTTCCTCTGTTGATGCGTAATCTAAGTAATCATCTATAAGCTGAAAAGCCAGTCCTATGTTAAGTCCGTATCTGTATGCACTTTCTTTCTGTTTTTGTGAACCTCCTCCAAGGGCTGTTCCCACATAGCAGCAGCTGCCAAATAAAACTGCTGTCTTGCCTTCTAATATCTGGAAGTATTCGTCATAAGTGATGTCTATATCTCCTATCTTTTTCAGCTCCAGTAGCTGTCCCTCTGCCATCTTTTTAACAGAATCTGAGACATTTTTTATCATGTCTATATCTCCATAAACAGAAAACAGGTAAAGGGCATTGGCGTACATATAATCCCCTGTTAAAACAACTGTATCATTTCCAAACACCCTGTTGGCAGAGGGTTTTCCTCTTCTTGTGTCTGCCCCGTCAACAACATCGTCGTGCAGCAAAGAAGCAGTATGGAGGTACTCCATCGCAACGGCCAGAGGATAATCCCTGTCCTGATTTTCTCCTCTGAGAAGTTTTGCAAAAGTGAGGACAAGGACTGGTCTGAGCCTTTTTCCTCCACTGGATAGAATGTAGTTTCCAATCTTCAGTAAAAACTCAACCTCAGAGTCCATAAACTTTGAAAGCTCACTCTCAATTCTGTCAATAACAGCCTTTTCTACCATACCTTCACCTTCTTTAGTGCGCCCGGCAGGATTTGAACCTGCGACCCCCAGCCCCGGAAACCGGTGCTCTATCCTACTGAGCTACGGGCGCATTTATAAGATTTCTTAATCTTTCCATGTTTATAATGTCCCAGTTTCCTTCCTTTCGGGTCTCCAGTATAAAGGGCAGTTTACTAAAATATTCATCATTTAGGAAATTTTCAAATCCTGCGTAACCTATAGAGCCTTCCCCTATATGCTGGTGTCTGTCTTTCCGTGAGTTAAATGGTGTTTTTGAGTCGTTGCAGTGGATAACCTTAACATTTTCTAAACCTATCTTTTCTTTCAGCTCCTCTTTATATCTGAAAAATCCTTCTTCATCATTAATTTTGTATCCAGCAGAGTATATGTGGCATGTGTCCACACATATCCCGATTTTTCTGCCGGTAAAAGGCTCCATAAGCTGGGACAGCTCATCTGTTGTTTTTCCAATTTCTCCCTTCTGACCTGCCAGTGTTTCGTATAAAAATGTGGTGTTTTTCAGCTCCACTTCAGAGAGAATTACTTCCATGCTGTTTATTATATTTTTTATTCCTTCTTTTTCTGTCAGCCCTTTTGTCTTACCTGCATGTATCACATAGTAATCAATACCTAACTCTTCACAGAGCTGCAGCTCGTTTATTACCCCTCTGATAGATTTTTCCCTCAGTTCTTTATTCCCTGATGCAAGGTTGAACAGGTAAGAAGAGTGAACAACTGCAGGGGATATACCTGTCTCTTTTCTTTTTTTGAGAAACATCTGTTTTTCTTCTTCAGTTCTTTCTTTCCATCTCCATGAACGGGGAGAAGAAAGGAAAAACTGAATTGTCTGTGCTCCTACCTCTTTTCCCCTGTCAAACACAAGGTCAAGGGATTTAGAAGATGAGACGTGGGTTCCTATTTTTACCATTTCAGCCTGAACACTCCTGTTATGTATGGATTTGATTTTCTCTCTATGCCGATTTTTGTTGTATCTCCATGTCCCGGTATAACGTCAGTATCATCAGGAAGTTCCATCAGTTTTTTTAGCGACTGCTCCATCTGTGAGTTATCACCTCCGGGAAGGTCTGTTCTTCCTATGCTTCCTTTAAAAAGGGTGTCTCCTGTTATGACAAACTGATTTTTTTCATCATAAAAACATACACTTCCCGGCGTGTGTCCCGGTGTTTCTATAACTTTCAGTGAAAACCTACCAAACTCTATAACATCCCCTTCTTTTATTTTTATATCTATCTCTGGACAGGGATAAGCTCCTATCATCTGGGCAAAACCGGGGAATATATCGTTATTTATCAGAAATAAATCCTTCTCATTCATAACAAATGGAACATCGTATCTCTCCTTTAGATAACCTACCTGTCCAACATGGTCAAGGTGTCCGTGTGTTGCAATTATATAACGGAGAGTAAGATTCTCCAGACTTTTTACTATCCTGTCTCCTTCTGCTCCCGGGTCAACAACAACAGCCTCTCTGCTTTCTTCATCTATCACAATAACGCAGTTTTCCTCTAAAGGACCAACAGTGAGAACTTTTATCATTCTTTTATTCCTAAATACTTTTTGTCTACTAAAGAGGTTGTATATTCTCCAGACAGAAAATCTGGGTCTTCTAAAATTTTCAGATGGAAATCTTTTGTTGTTTTGATACCTTCAACAACAAGCTCTGTTAATGCTCTTTTTCCTCTGATGATGGCTTCTTCCCTTGTTTTTCCGTAGACTATCAATTTTGCTATCAGAGAGTCATAGTATGGCGGAACAGTATACCCTTTGTAGATGTGTGTATCAACTCTAACTCCAAATCCTCCAGGAAGGTAAAGCTCTTTGATTGTTCCTGGATTTGGAGTGAAACTTTCAGGGTCTTCTGCATTTATTCTGAACTCTATTGCATGACCCCTGTTTTTTATATCTTCCTGCTTAAAGTCAAGTTTCTGTCCATCAGCTATGAGCATCTGCCATGCAACAAGGTCTATACCTGATGTCATCTCAGAGACAGGATGTTCAACCTGAATTCTGCCGTTCATCTCAATAAAGTAAAAGTTCATCTCACTGTCAACGATAAATTCAACAGTTCCTGCTCCTGTAAACCCCACGTGCTTTGCAAATCTTACAGCTGCTTCTCCCATTTTTTTTCTCACTTCATCTGTTATAAATGGTGACGGAGATTCTTCAAGGAGTTTCTGATGTCTCCTCTGAATAGAACATTCCCTTTCCCCAATGTAAACAACATTTCCGTATTCGTCGGCTAATATCTGCACTTCTATGTGTTTTGGGTTTGTTATAAACTTTTCTATGTAAACTCTACTGTCCCCAAAGTTCGTTTCTGCTTCCCTCTGGGCTACAGGAAGTAATCTTGTTAGCTCCTGAGGAGAATGAACAACCCTCATTCCTCTTCCACCGCCACCTGCAGCAGCCTTTAAAAGAACAGGGTATCCTATGTTGTCTGCAATCTCTAAGGCTTCTTTTAGAGTTTCAACAGGAGGACTACCGGGAATAATAGGAACACCTGCTTCCTGAGCTGCCTTTCTTGCTGCAGCCTTATCACCGGTTAATCTTGTGGTCTGTGATTTTGGACCTATGAACTTTATGTTTGATTTTTCTAAAATTGCTGCAAAATTCGGGTTTTCTGCTAAAAATCCATAACCGGGATAAACGGCATCAGCATAGGAGATTTCTATAGCCGAAAGGATAGAAGGTATGTTCAGATAACTCTTGTCAGATGGCGCTTTTCCTATACATATAGAGTAATCTGCAAGTTTTATATGCATTGAATCTTTATCAGCTTCAGAGTAAACAGCTATTGATTCTCCTCCAAGCTCCCTTATTGCTCTGATAGCCCTGATTGCAATTTCTCCTCTGTTTGCTATCAGGATTCTCTTTATGTTTTTTAACTTTTTCAATATTTATCCCCTGAATTTTATAGCTTTTTTAAACAAATTTCCTAATATTATATAATAACTACCAGATATATTAATAAAAATTCAGGTTTTAAGATGGGAGATGTTGACTTTAAAAGTAGAAGAAAGCTGACCTTTCTCCGTTTGATGGTCTCTCAGGGAATTGTCCCTGCTGAGAAGGTCAGGGATAATCCAAATATTGAAGGAAGAGATTTTACAGACATTTTAACCTACCTTGTTGAGAGTAACATTGCAGATGAAAACAAGATAAAAGAGTTTTTTGTTGAATTTCTTAACCTGAAACCCTTTGACCAGTCTATAGAAATAGATGTGGACGATTCCATACTGTCAAACATTACTTATAACTACATGGTAAAAAAGAAGTTTGCCCCTGTAAAATACATAAAAGATGAAGATAAGCTGTCAATAGCTGCATTTAATCCTATAGATAAGGAGATTATTCACTATCTGAAATTTTTAGGAATTAAGAATATTGAAATATTAGTGGCATCATACTCAGAGATAAAACAGCTCCTTGAAAGCTACAGCAGGATGGCGTCTCCTACAGAGATTATTGACAACATCGGTTTAGATGCAGAGGTTGAGGAAGAGATACAGAAAGAAGAAGATATCAGTGTATCAGAAGCTATTGCTGAAGCAGAAGAAGCACCTATAGTAAAGGCATCAAGACTGTTTATTGTTAATGCAGTTCGTCAGGGAGCCTCTGACATACATATAGAACCTTTTGAGAAAGAGCTGAGAGTCAGGTACAGAATAGACGGAATACTTAGAACTGTCCAGAGACTGCCTGTAAACATAAAAGATGCCCTTGTTGCTCGTTATAAGATAATGGCCAATTTAGATATTGCAGAAAAGAGACTGCCTCAAGATGGAAGGATAAGGGTAAGGATAGACAGAAGACCAATAGACCTGAGGGTTTCCATTATTCCTACTGTTTACGGCGAAAAGGTCGTAATGAGGATTCAGGATGCACAGGCGTATTTAGGTCTGAAACTTGAGGATTTAGGATTTGAACCAGATGACCTGGAAAAAATAAGAAAAGCCATATACAGCCCGTGGGGAATGGTTTTAGTTACAGGTCCAACAGGTTCAGGTAAAACAACTACCCTTTATACTGCCCTCATGGAGAGGAATACAGAAGACGTAAACATATCAACAGCTGAAGACCCTGTGGAAGTCTCCATTCCCGGTATCAATCAGGTTCAGATTAAAGAGCATATCGGCCTGACCTTTGCTGAAGCTCTCAGGTCGTTCTTGAGGCAAGACCCTGACATTATTCTTGTTGGTGAGATTAGAGACAGGGAAACAGCAGAGATATCTATAAAGGCAGCATTAACAGGACACCTTGTATTTTCTACACTCCACACAAACGATGCTCCATCTTCCATTACAAGGATGATAGACATAGGTGTTGAACACTTTTTAGTGGGAACAGCTGTAAACATGATAATAGCCCAGAGACTTGTAAGAAAGCTGTGTGACCATTGCAGACAGCCTGCAAATTACCCGAAGGAGTTCTGGACAGGTCTTGGACTGTCAGAAAAAGATGTTGAGGAAGGACAGTTTTTTGTTCACAATCCTGAAGGATGCGAAAGATGTAACAAAACAGGATACAGAGGAAGAACGGCTGTTCATGAAATCCTTGAAGTGGACGATACTATAAGAAAGGCTATACTTTCTGGAGCAAATGCAAGCCAGCTAAAAGAACTGGCAATAAAAAACGGTATGAGAACTTTATTCCAG
>JALSNI010000033.1 GCA_026987075.1 Persephonella sp.
CTTATGCTCTATAAGTTTTGAAAAGTTAAGGAATGAGACAGTCATCCTGTTCAGTCTGTTTACCTCATCTGTTATAACACCTGAAAATTCCTTTACAAGCTCATTATCAATATTTTTTTTCAGATAGTTAGCAGCATTTCCTATAGCATACAGGGCATTCTTCACCTCGTGGGCAATTTTTGCACTCATCTCTCCCATTGTAGCCATACAGTTTAGAGTTTCCCTTTCTCTGTGGGCTTCATCTAACTTTCTCAAATACTCTTTCAGGGAAGCAACCATCATATAGAAAGAGTAGTTCAACTGGCTGATTTCATCACCAGAAAGCTCACTGAACTTTTCACAGGATGGACATTCCTTGAGGGAAAGCTCACCCATTTCTATTAACACTTTATCTGGATTGTCTCCAATAAGCCAGCACTGGTCTGCCACATTTTTTATACAGCTTTTATCCTCCTTTCCTATGGTTTCAACAGGCTTTATACCAAGCTCTGAGCTGTCTATATATGTTGAGGTTATGCTCATAATCTTGTTTTTTAGATTTATCAGTGGCTGGGACATGTAACCTGATATAACAAACACACCGGCAAATGACACAAGGATTACAAGGACAGCTATTGCCATCGTCTGAACTACTATTTTCAGTATCTCCCTGTCTATAGAATACTTCAGAAGATTAAGGTCATAACTGGCAATCACATAACCAACACTGTTTCTGTCAACCTTTACAGGGTAGTAGAGTGTAACGATGTTCCTATTTTTTTCTGTAAATGGAGTAGCTGTAAACTTTTCTAACAGCTTTCTGTTTACAAATCCTAAGTTTGATATGTCAGTGTTTCCAATAATTCTACCGTCTGTATCTAAAACAGATATGTAAAAAACAGAAGGAAGCCCGTCAATCTTCTTTACCATCTCATCTATCTTTTCCAAATTCCTCAGTATAAAGCTGTCTTTGTAGCTCTCTACTATATTTTTTATGTTTTCAACAGTGTTCTGCTTTTTTTCTTTAAGGAGCTTTTGCTCAAAGCTAAATGCTGTGAACATAATTGCCCCAAGGAGAACAAACAGAATGTAAACAGATGTTGCAAGGGCAACCTTCCATCTTATAGAAAGTTTCTTAAAGTAATCTAAAGTCATCTCTTACTGAAGGAGGGGATACTGGGATAGTATGTTATTGTAATCTTTAACAATACTGAACATACTTCTGTCAGGCTTTTCAAAACCATCAATCCCTATCTGCCTCAAAACATTTTTGTCCTTTAGAGAATACAGTATGTCTGTTATCTTTTTTCGCAAATTTTCAGGCAAATCTCCGTGAACAGCCACTACATAGCGGGGAACATATGGAGACTTTGCTATTATTCTTATTCCTTTTCCTAAAAATTTCTGGGCAGATTCTTCTTTTACTCCTGCTGCATCTGCAAGGCCAGATATAACAGAAAGTATAGCTGCCTTATCACTACCAGAATTCCACATGTCTGATATATCTGTGTATCTGATTTCGTTTTTGCTCAGTATGTAAAGGGGCATAACACAGTTACTGGCACATATACTGCTGCCAAGGGTTATTTTTTTCCCTTTAAGCTGTTTCACTGATTTTATGTTGCTGTCTTCTCTGACCACTATAACCCCAGCTTCTACAACATGTCCCTTAATCTTTACAACTGCAGCAGGATAAACGTTGTGTTTCTCTGCTATCTTGTAATAAACAACAGGACAGCTTATGGATATATCCACAGTGTTTTCCTCATAAAACTGTAGCATATCTGTGTATTTACCGAAAATCTTTAGCTTTATACCTACTCCCAACCTCTCTGACAGATAGTCAGACAGAGCTTTAAATCTCCTGTACTCCTCAACAGGATTTCCAGAAGAAAGAACGGCCAGAATCAGCCGTTCAGATGCAAAGGAGGAATAAATGAAGGCAAAAAACAACAGGAGCCCTGCTGCCACTCTCATTTTTTCTTACCGTATTTAGATTTCACAGCTGAAAAATCGTGAACAATAGCCGGGACAAGTCTGTATCCTTCTTCCTGAAGGGCAGCTAATTTTGCAACACCTGCAGGAGTAAGAACCACAAAGGATGGAAAATCTTCTTTATCAAAACCAAATGCTTTAGCAGCGTTATAACATACATAAAACTTTACTCCGTAACTTTCGTGGAAGTTTTTTATTCTCTCCACAATCTCTTTAAAGTATCTCTCATTCTGTTTTGCAAACACAGGAACTTCTGCACCATGACTGACAACAACTATCTCAACCTCTTCAAGGGGAGCATACTCCTCATAGGCTTTTATATGATTTCTCAGGTAGTTAAGAGCTTTACTGACAGCCTCTGGACTCTGGAGATTCCAGTCATAAACGACCTTTAAAGAGGGATAGGTGGAATCTGAAATCTCAAGCTTTGCTCCTTTTTCTCCTGCATATACAGAAAATACAATCAGTAGTAATAACAGAATTATTCTCATGCCATACCTCCTTACTGGAGTAGGATGTATGCATAACCCCTGTTCTGCCAGTTAACAAGACTTTCTAAAGCTGAGTAAACAGGCTTAACAAAATCGTAAATGTTGTCTTCAGATATACCCCGGGCTTTGAGTCCCAGACTGCATATCTCAAACCTGACTCCGTAAAACTTAACTAAATTTTCAAGCCTTTCTTTAAACTCTTTCTGTCTTTTCATCAGCTCTTCATCAGAGTATGGAGATTTCTGTAAATTTTTTATGAAAAATTTATACCCATTTCCGTGTATAACCACGACTACTTTCAGCTCTTCAAGTCTATCTCTGTAATGCTGTATGTTTGACGACAGGCCTTTTAACAAAAACCCTTCAAACTCCCTGATGTCTCCTGACCTAAAATCAACAACCACCCTGTGAACATCCTGAGAAAAAGCAGAAAAGTAAAGGAGAAAAAATACTAAAAAGCCGAACACTCTGCCCATTATCATGCTCCTTATAATTTTTTATATGAAGTATAACATTATGATTAATACATAAAATTGTCAATTTATAAAATTGAACATAAACTATTAATACTAAAGTTACTGAGGTAAGGAAAATTGCAGAGAATACTGCTTATAGACGATGAGGAGAGCATTTTAAAGGTTATTAAGAGATTTTTAGAGGATAACGGCTTTTATGTTGATACAGCAAAAACAAAGAAAGAAGCCATACAGAAATTAAGAAGTAGCTATGACATAATACTAAGCGATTACAGACTTCCTGACGGAACAGGAACAGAAATTTTAGAGTTTTTCAGGAAAAAAGACAGGAACACTCCATTTATCATAATCACAGCTTACGGTTCAATCAATGGAGCAGTTGAGGCAATGCAGAAAGGGGCTTCCCACTACATTGCAAAACCTATTGATGCAAACAACCTCCTGAAGATTATACACTTTCTGTTAGAAAAAAGAGAAAAAAATAGCAGTGATTTTTCTGACAGTTTTGCTGGTATTATAGGGAAGTCCCCCCTGATGAAAGAGCTGTTCAAGGAGATTGATATTGTCAGCAAAAGTGAGTCAACTGTTCTTATAGAAGGGGAGAGCGGAACAGGAAAGGAGTTAGTCGCAAGGGCTATACATTCCCTGTCAAAAAGAAGAGACAACCCTTTTGTAGCCCTTAACTGTTCAGCTATACCTGTTGAGCTGTTTGAAAACGAGCTGTTTGGCCACGAAAAAGGAGCATACACTGGAGCTTCAGGACAGTCAAAGGGAAAGATAGAGCTGGCAGGAGAAGGAACACTGTTCCTTGACGAGGTTGGAGAACTTGACCTTATCTCACAGGCTAAACTTCTCAGAGTTTTGCAGGAAAGAGAGTTTTACAGGCTTGGAGGAACAAAAACCGTCCCTGTAAAATGCAGGATAATAGCAGCAACAAACAGAAATTTAGAAAAAATGGTAGAGGAAGGAAAGTTTAGAGAAGACCTGTTTTACAGAATAAATGTAGTTCACCTTAAAGTTCCGCCTCTCAGAGAAAGGAGGGAAGACATACCTCTCCTTGCAAAATATTTCCTTGAAAAGTATTCAAAACTGAACGGAAAACAGATACTCCATATAGACCCTGAGGCAATGGAAATTCTGAAAAACTATCACTGGAAAGGAAATGTGAGGGAGCTGGAAAATGCCATTGAAAGAGCAGTGGTTATGTGCCAGCACGACACAATAATGACAGAACACCTACCGCCAAGAATTGTCAGAAACAAGGCAGAAAAAAAGGAAGAGGCTATATCTGGAGAGATAAACCTTTTAGAGTTAGAAAAAAGGGTGATACTTAAGGCTTTAGAAGAAACAGGCTGGAACCAAACAAAGGCAGCACAGAAATTGGGAATCTCAAGAAAACAGCTCAGAACAAAGATGAAAAACTTTGGGCTGCTTCAGAGCAGATAAACTGTCCCAAATGGGACAACTAAAATGCATCATCTGTTCCATCTGGAACAGTGAAAATAGAGACAAAACCATCACGCATAAAAAATCAATATAATCCAACAACTTACAATATAAAAACTTTTGGCACATCTGTTGCTTTTATAAAAAACAAAAAAGGAGGTTCGCAGATGAAGTCGTCAACACTACTTCTTTTTATGCCTGCCCTGTTAATCCTCTTCTTTGCAGGAGAAGGTAAAGCAGGAAAAATTGAGTTTGAGCATCCAGATGCAAAAGAGATTATGATGAGTGATATTCCACCGGGACCAAGGCATTATGCTGTTCCTTCAAACTGTAAGCTAGACAGCCCTGCATTTATAAAAAAGATGGCACCAAAAGGGAAAAAACTGTTTAACAACAAAAAGGCTGCAAACTGCGTTGCCTGTCACTGTGCTCCCGGTTCTAAAGGCTGTGGGAACATAGGACCTAACCTTGCCCATTACAGAAGTACACTGATGAAAGCTCCATATCTTGGTAACCAGAAAAAGACTGTATCGTGGCTGTTCCAGAGAATTGCAGACTACAGGGTACAGATTCCTCCAGAGTATAAGAAAGAGCCATACTACAACATCATGACAGTAAACCTTACCACAGGAAAGCTGTCTTACGACGACGTCTGTGCATTAGCAGCATTCCTGCTTTCACTGGAGTAAAAAATGAGAAAGGTTGTCTTCCTTCTTCTTATTGTAGTTTCTTCCTCCTTTGGAGAAATAAAGTGGTACGGACTGAACGATGGATTTCAAAAGGCAATAAAGG
Organism: Persephonella sp.; assembly: GCA_026987075.1. Lineage (GTDB taxonomy): Bacteria > Aquificota > Aquificia > Aquificales > Hydrogenothermaceae > Persephonella_A. The sequence continues at coordinate 5,180 of JALSNI010000033.1, forward strand.
AGAAGAAGCTGATTATGATTTATATCTATTCTCCAAAATGTCATTACTGCAAGAGGATGGAAGCAACAACCTTTAAAGACAAGCAGGTTCAGGAAGTTATAAACAGATATTTTGTCCCTATAAAGGTGAGGAAATGTTCAGAAAATGGGATGTTTGTAAAGGAAGAATACGGATACATGGGAACTCCGACCTTTCACTTTATAAAACCTGACGGAAACAAGATAAAGGGAATATTTGGAGCATGGCCTAAAGAAGATTTTTTAAAGATACTGAAGTATTTCTACACAGGAGCTTACAAAACAAAATCAATGACAGACTACTTTATGGAAGAACAATAAAGGAGGTAAATAAACTATGAACAGAAGAAACTTTCTTAAGATGACAGCTGTCGCAGGAGCAGTTGTTGCAGTCTCCCCAGCTGTGCCTTTAGGCCTTGAAGCAAAAGCTCAGCCTAAAAAGAGAAGTTTTGAAGAAGCCCTCAAAGAGATAACAAAAGGAAAAAAACCTGTAGAATCCCAGAAAGTAAAGCTGATAGCCCCATCTATAGCAGAAAATGGTGCGGTCGTTCCTGTTAAGGTTGAGGTGGTTGAACCTATAGAAAATGTGAAAGCCATTCACATAATGGCAGATAAAAACTTTGACCCATGGACATGCAGTGTTCATCTAACACCCCAGAACGGAAAACCATACTTCTCAACGAGGATAAGACTTGCAAAAACGATGAATGTTTATGCCATAGCTGAGCTGAAAGACGGCTCATTTATTATGGCTAAAAAACCTGTAAAAGTAACCATCGGTGGATGTGGATAATAAAAAAGGAGGAAATAAAGATGGGAAGAACAGCATTAATAAAACTAAGACCAAGAAGATACAAAAAAGGAGACTTAGTAAGGGTTGACTCTGTTATTATGCATCCAATGCATACAGGACTGGTAAAGGACAAGAAAACAGGAAAGATTATACCAGCCCACTACATAAACAAAGTAGAGGTCTATTACGGAGGCGAGCTTGTTACCTCCATAGACGTAAATGCTTCTGTCAGTGCAAACCCATTCTTCTCCTTTTACATAAAAGCTGATAAAAAAGCACCACTGAAAATTGTTTGGAAAGACAACAAGGGAGAAGTTACAGAAAAAACAGTCAAGATTAAACCCCATTAAAGGAGGAGAGAAATGAGACTGAAATATATAGCCCTTTTAGGTATGGCGGTGGCTTTCTCTTCCGCCCTTTATGCTGAAGAAGAGATAGGACAGGCCATATCACCGGAAGACTGGAAACTTTATGAAGAGGGAATAAACCCGGGAGAAGTATTTGCTGAAGAGGTAGGTGGGAAACTGTTTGAAAAACCTATGGGACCAAAAAATATATCCTGTGCATCCTGCCACACAAAAGATGGAGACATTGAAGAAAGAGTAGCAACAGCTGCAGCCTACTACCCAAAATACGACAAAGATGCAGGAATGATAATAAACCTTGAGCAGAGAATACAGATATGCCAGTCAAAATATATGGATATGAAACCTTTTTCACTGAAAAGTAAGGAAAATACAGCACTGACCACATACCTTTACTATCTGGCACAGGGAACAAAGATAAATGTTGATACAACATCTCCTATGGCAAAAGAGTATCTGAAATACGGCAGATACATATTTACCCTTAAAAGAGGTGTTAGAAACCTCTCCTGTCAGGTATGCCATGAGTTTGCAGCAGGAAAGGTTCTCAGAATGCAGTGGCTTAAACCTTTAGGATTTGAGTACAACGGAATAAAGGGAACAACGGCTGCAGACCACTGGCCAGCGTTCAGAATGACAAAAAACAAGGTTCAGACACTTCAGCAGAGATTTCAGGGATGTCAGAAACAGGGTGGACAGAAAAAACTTCCATTAGGTTCAAAAGAGATGGTAGCCCTTGAGCTTTACGTAAAATCTCTCTCAAACGGAGCTGAGCTGAAAACACCGGGACTGAGGAGGTAGTTATGAATTTAACAAGAAGGGATTTTCTTGAGCTTGCTGCAATAGCTGGTATATCACTGACAGGAGGAAATGCTCTGGCAAAACTTGATAGACTGAATCCAGAAAAGCTGATGGAGTTTCAATCTGTCGGCAATGTTACACTACTTCACATATGCGATATGCATGCTCACCTGAAACCTCTGTACTGGAGAGAACCTTCCACGCTCCTGTCCCATCCTTCCCTTGTAGGAGAACCGGGATTCCTTTGTGGTAAAGCTTATCTTAAATACTACGACGTAACACCAGGAAGCCTCAGAGCTTACTTTGATACATACATTGACTTCCCTGAACTTGCCCACAAATACGGAAAGATGGGGGGCGTTGCCTACATGGCTACTCTCGTAAAACAGATAATAGCAGAAAGGGGGAAAGACAGGGTTCTGTTTATGGATTCTGGAGATACATGGCAGGGAACGGCTGTAGCTCTTTTTACAAAGGGAAAGGCTGTAGTAGACGTCCAGAATGCATTAGGCATTGATGTGATGGTAGGACACTGGGAGTTTACATACGGTAAAGATAGAGTTTTAGAGCTTGTTGAAAACCATCTGAAAGCTGAGTTTATAGCCCAGAACATAGCAGACGAGATGTGGGAAGAGTTGGTGTTTAAGCCTTACACAATCAGAGAGGTTGGAGGCGTAAAGATAGGTATTATAGGAAATGCTTTCCCATATACACCTATCGCCAACCCAAAACAGTTTACAGAAGGTTGGACCTTTGGTATCCAGCCAGAGAGGCTCCAGCAGTTTGTTGACGAGCTGAGAAATGAGAAAAAGGTTGACCTTGTTGTTCTCCTTTCCCACGACGGATTTTCCCTTGATCAGGCACTGGCTAAGATGATTAAAGGTATAGACATTATATTCAGCGGACACACCCACGACCCATCTCCAAAACCAATATTTGTTAATAACACAATGATTGTTATAGCAGGTTCCCACGGAAAGTATTTAGGGAGATTAGACCTTGAAGTAAAAAATGGAAAGATAAGAAAATGGAACTACAAGCTCATTCCTATAGCCTCAAACTTTATTAAACCTGACCCAGAAGTGGAAAAACTTGTTAATGATATTTACAGGCCTTATGAAAAAAAGCTATCCCAGAAGTTGGCAAAAACAGAGCAGCTGCTGTACAAGAGAGACACATTCTACTCAACATTTGACAGGATTATTGGAGAAGCAATAAGGGAAGAAACAGATGCTGAGATTGTTTTTACTCCCGGATACAGATGGGGAACAACAGTCCTGCCGGGAGAGGATATCACCGTTGACAATGTCTACGAAATGACTGCAATCACATATCCAGATGTTTATACATTTGAGATGACAGGGGAAAAGCTGAAGATGATACTGGAGGACATTGCAGATAATGCATTCAACAAAAATCCCCTTTACCAGCAGGGAGGAGATATGAGCAGACTGCTTGGTGTGGAATACGAGATAAAGTTGGGAGCCCCTGCAGGTAAAAGACTGAGAAACATAAAGGTAAATGGAAAAGACCTTGACCCAAACAGGTCATACGTTGTATCAGCATGGGGTGGAAATCTTTACAGAGCAGGAAAAAATGTCAGACCAGACCACAGACCTGTATACGATATCGTGATTGATTATCTGAAAAGACACAAAACAGTCAATCCTCCATTAAAGTCAAATGTGAAAGTTCTTGACGTTAAGTGTGGCTGTCCTGAAAAAGGAGGAATATGTCCTTGAAAAGATTAATCCTGCTACTGCTTACTGTTTATGCTTTCACTCTAAATAGCTGTATTACAGCTATGGAGTGGTCAACGAGAGATGAGGATGACGATGAGTACATTCCTCCAAAAAAAGTAACTGTGGAAAAGAAAGAAAACCTTAAAGGATATAATCCAAAACCACAGGAAGAAGAGGAAGAAGAGATACCAGACATATACGAAGTATCTGCTGACATATCTTATGAAGAAGCAGACCTTCTTCTCCGCTCAGCTTTAGAAGAGGCAAACTTCAAGATAATAAAGGTTTCACACGTAACAAAGGGGATGAAAGAGCAGGGCAGAAGGGATTTCTGGGAAGATATGAACATCTACATGATATGCAAACTGTCTGATGGATACTTCGTCCTCAGACACAATCCCCACCTTGTAGGTTTCTGCCCATACCGTATTTACACTTACAGGAATAAAGATGGTCTTCTTGTCATTGGAATGGTAAAGCCCTCTATGGCAGTAAGGTATATGGGCAATCCAGACATGAAGGCTATCCAGATTTTGAAAAAACACGACAGACAGCTTAAAGAGATAATTGACCAGATAACATCTAAATAACAGGAGGTTTAGCGGTATGAAGAAGTTAGGACTTTTTCTTTCAGGTCTTGGAGCTGCAGCATTAATAACAGGAACTGCCCACGCAGGTCCAAAGTTTTATTTTGGAGAAGGAAAAGACCTTGAGATTTTTCTGATGGGGCAGATATGGGGCGTTTACGGAACAAATGTTGATATTCCCGGAACAACAGGACTGAAAGAAAACAAAGGAGACCTCTACATCAGAAGGGGAAGATTTGGCTTTAAAGGTCATCTGATGAAAAATCTGTCATGGAAGATATGGTTTGCCCACGACAACCTTGGAAGAGATGACCTTAACCCAGTAGATGCAGCAAGGGGAGCTGTTAAAACATCTGGACTGACATACTCAAAGTTTGAGGTATGGGATGCATACTTCACATGGTCAGCAGACAAACAGTTTGCAAACATATCCTTTGGATACTTCAGACCACAGATAGGAAAGGAAAGCATTACTTCAGGTTTTGCTGTTCTATCTTTTGAAAAGGGTCTTCCAAACTTCTACGTAAGAAGACACATAATAGGAAAACCAGACAAGGGAACAAGTGAGAAATACGGAAGAGCATCAGGAAACGGAAGGATATTCCTTGTTAACTGGGGTGGACTGTATAAATCCAAAGGATGGAGCTTAAACTGGAATTTAGGGGTTGGAGATAACCAGAACTATACAGACTCTAAAAACTGGTCTCCTCTGTGGTCTGCGAGGGTAGCCATATCCATAGGTGACCCTGAGATGAAAAAGTATAAGTTGGGATACAAACAGACTTACTTTGGAAAGAGGAACGGCATAACAATCGGTCTCAACTACGGCCATCAGGGAGAAGGTATAGATAGAACAAAAAGCAAAAAGTTTGATAAAAATGAGATGTACGGTATAGATGTGCTGGCAAATTACGGACCTGTAGATTTGGTTGGAGAATATGACATATTAAAGAGAGACTGGTCTGATGGGACAAGCTACTCTGACAAAGTATGGATTATCAAGGCAGGATATAACTTTAAACTTGCAAACGGTCAGTTTGTCCAGCCTACAGTTTCTTACAGTGTGTTTGACCCTGACAGCAATGGAAACTCCATATATGGAAAGAAAAAGAATACATGGTGGGACGTGGGAGTTAACTGGTATATAAGCAAACAGAGGGCAAAACTGATACTTCACTACTCATCAGGAAAGGTGGAGAACTACTCAGGAACGCAGGATGCTAAATCCTCTTACGTGGGACTTGGCTTCCAGTTCAAAATATAAAAAAAAGGGGCTTTCAAGCCCCCTTTAGCTGTAGGAGGTAAGAAATGAAAAAGTTTGCTCTAACTGTATTTCTCATAATTAATATAATGCTGATACCTGCAAATGCACAGGAAAAATCTAACTCTGGAAATGGACTTGTTATATACAAGGTAGAAATGGATGCTGATGAGGTTGTTCAGATATTAAAGGCAAACCTTGAAGCTCAGCAGATTACGCTCGTTGATACAACAAATCCAGCTGCACCTCTATCAAACAATGTAAAAATATTCCCGGACTTTGATAAGCTAAACGTAACCTTTATACAGAACTTTCTTGTAACCAGTATAACAACACTTTACAAAATCTTTACTGTTGACCCTAATGCAATGGTTCTCTCCCCATGGGTTATAACCATATACCAGTATGAAGATGACGACTATACTTACATAGTAAGGACAAAATCCTCATCTCTTCTTCAGGGAACAACCCACCCTGAGGTAAAAAAAGCTGTTGAAGAATTGGAATCAAGGATAGATGCAGCCATTGCTGACCTGCTGTAGCCTCAGTCTTAACACTTTTCCTGTCTGGGCAGCTTCTGCTGCCTCTTTTTTATGTACTTTTCAGCCGTCTCTCTGTCATCAAAAGGTATCTTTAAACCTTTTATCTCCTGATAAGTTTCATGCCCTTTCCCTGCAATAAGAACTGTATCTCCTTTTTCCGCCATATAAACAGCCCTTTTTATAGCTTCCTCCCTGTCAGGAATTATGTAAACATCTGAATTTTTATCTATCCCCCTTTTTATATCCTGTATTATCTCTATTGGGTCTTCTGACCTTGGATTGTCTGAAGTAATGATAACCACATCTGAATACTGGGAGGCCACCTTTCCCATCACAGGCCTTTTAGACCTGTCCCTGTCCCCACCTGCTCCAAAAACAGTGATAATCCTTCCCCTTTTAAACTCCCTTAACGTTTCTAAAACATTCTTCAAAGCATCTGGAGTATGGGCATAATCTATTAAAACGCTGAAATCTTCACCTCTTATAACTTCCATCCTCCCTCTAACAGGATTTAATTTTGTTGACAGTTTTGATAGATCTTCAGGCTTGAAACCCATCTCAACTAAAATAGAAAATGCCGCTACAATGTTGTAAACGTTAAACTTTCCTATCAGTTTTGTCTCTATAGGGTAAATTTTTCCTCTGTAAAGAACAGTAAAATCAGAACCTTCAGGAGAGAGCTTAACATCAGATATTATAAATGTGGCTTTTTTAGAAAAACCGTATCCTGAGGTATTTTTAAACTCTGAAAGCAGTCTTCTTCCGTATTCATCGTCAGCATTTACAGCAGATGGCTTTCCATAAGACCATAAAAACAGCCTTTTCTTTGCCTGAAAGTAATCCTCCATATCTGAGTGGTAATCTAAATGCTCCTGTGAAAGATTTGTAAATACAGTGCCAGCAAACTCTGTCCCATAAACCCTGTACTGGTCAAGGGCATGTGACGAAACTTCTGCAACAACATATTCAGCTCCCATCTGTTTCATCTGAGACAGGATTTTATACCACTGCAGTGGGTCCGGTGTTGTTCTTCCTTCTGAGAGTATGTTTTCTTCTATCTTATAGCCTGTTGTTCCGATAACTCCTGCTTTTATTCCCAGAAGCTTAAGATACTGGGCTATAAGGTGTGAAACAGTTGTTTTTCCATTTGTTCCTGTAACTCCTATTATCTTCAGTTTTCTGTCAGGAAAGCCAAAGAATGCTCTGGAGCTCTCTGCTAACTTCTTTCTGGTATTTTTGACTAAAACAGTGTTCACCTGTGGATATTTTTCCTTCAAAAATTCAGCCCAGTTTTTATCCTGCAAAACAACAGTTTTTGCACCTTTTTTGACTGCATCTTCAATAAACTGATGACCGTCAGCACTATTTCCCTTGATGGCAAAAAATATGCTGTTTTCAGAGGAGTTTTTTGAGCTGTTTACCACTGCACTGACCGGATGGTTCTCACTAAAATGCGAAAAATCTTCTCTTTTAAACAAATCTAAAACTTTCATAATTTACCTCACATCGGTCGGAAACCCAGTTTTTTAAAACTGGAAGGAGACCGATAATGTTTTTTTGTTAAAATATTTAATATTGTGAAAATAAAAAGAACTATTAAGCTTGTCGTAAAGCCTTCTGAAAAAGAAAAACAAATTCTTTTTAAAACTCTTGAAGAATATAAATTTGCTTATAATTTCGTTGCAGAAATAGGCTGGAAATCCAGTATTCACAACTCTGTTAAACTCCATAATC
>JALSNI010000034.1 GCA_026987075.1 Persephonella sp.
CTTTTGCAAACTCAAAATCCAGTGCAGGAGAAACTACAGGGTAGAACAGTCTTGCAGGAAGCTCTCTTGAGTAGTTAACAATATCACAGTCGTGGAGGGCTATTGCGTATGCTTTAACGTCAGACAGGATGTATCCAAGGGACATCCATACAGAGCGTCCCTTTCCCGGAATGCTGACGTTAAATCCAGCATCTGCAAGGAGTTTATATAACTCCTGCATCCTGGGGCCATCGTGCCATATAACGTCAACCTTTGTGGGGATTTCTGACATAATTTTTTTAACTTTTCTAAACTGTTCTTCTGTTGCCCTGTCAAGGGAAAGAACAATTTTATACAGATATCTGATTTTTTTTAGCTCTTCAACGATTTTAGGCATTGCAGGTCCTTCAAATTCTGAATAAAGGGAAGGGAGAAGAAGAACCATATTTCTTCTCTGTGCAAAAAGCTCAAGCTCATACTCTAACTCATCTAAAGACCTGCTTCCAAGTTTCTGAAGTGTTGTTATGACCCCATTTTGGAAAAAGTCAGCCATTTAACCCTCCTGATTCCATATTTTTATAAGGTAATCTTTCATCTTTTCAAATATCTCTGCCTGTTTGTTGTAGTACTCTTCTGCCTCTTCGTTATTTTTGTCTTTCAGTTCATTAACTAACGATGCCACTCTTCCGTTATATAAAGGTATCATTGTGTCAAGGATTTTGAACTTCTGCCTTGGTGTTCTGTGAAAGTAATCTGCATAACGGTAAACGATTCTGACCCATGTTTCAATAGGCATAATAAATTTTTCCACATCTTCTTCCATAAACAGCTTTTCTATTATTTTAAAGTCTTCATCTTCTAATATGGAACGCCATACTCCTGCAAAGTTGTTGTATCCTATTTTGAAATACTCTATTAATGACACCTGGTCTATCTCAAAGGGTTCAGGTTCTTCACCGATTATCTCCCCCACAACAGGAATATCTTTTGAGCCTTTTACATTTTTCCAGTAGTCTTCGTACTGTTCCATCAGCTTAAATATAGTTCCAACAACCTCCCGATACATATGGGAGAGGTCTTTTCCCGGGTCCTTTTCCTGATGGATTTTTGCTCCTAATCTTGCCTGACATATGCTGTAACCATCTACAATAGCTGTTGTTGTCATCCATATGTCTATACCGAATTTTGCAACATCTGTTTCCCATACATCTTTGTCTAAATAATCCTTTATTAGCTTACCAGACATTCCAAAATCTCCCCCGATAGGCTGTCTTATTCTGTATCCGTACAATGCCCTTGTAAGATTATAGGCTATTGTGTTTGTTATTGTTCCGTCAAACTTGTATCTTCTGTAGTATGGACAGACATAGTCATACCCGTCGTAAATAGGCTGGATAATATTTTTCACCCATTCTGGTGTTATAGATTTAAGGTCTGAATCAAATGTGGCTACTGCTTCAGCTCTCAAAAACTCTGCAGCTTCAAATACAGCCCTTAAGGCAGAGCCTTTTCCCGGTATTCCTCTGTATATTGTAACGATTTTCTCAATGTTGTAGCGGGATATGTCAACCTCTTCAGCAACCTCCCTCGTGTCGTCTGTAGAACCGCCGTCAGAAACAAATATGAGACATTTTTTATCGCTGAAGTATTTATCAAGACCAGATGCTACCTGCTGTATAACATGTGATATGGTAGACTGGCTGTAATAGGCAGGTATTCCCACAACAATGTCTGCATATCCTAATCTCTCTATTTTTTTTCTTGCATCTTCCCTTAGAGCTGTTGAAAACCTTGTTTTTGGCAAAACTATCATCTTATCCCTCCACCATTATGATTGTTATGTCCATAACGTTTGTTCCTGTATAACCTGTTTTTATAAGACTGTCTGTTTTGCTGAAAAATGAGTAAGAGTCGTTGTTGCTGAGGTACTGGTTTATATCAAGGTTTAGCTCCTGTGCCCTCATAAATGTATCCCTGTCAATCACTGCTCCTGCTGCATCAGAATTTCCGTCAATCCCGTCTGTTCCTCCAGAAAGAACTGTTATTCCTTCTATATTTTTTATCTCCTCCAGTGCAGACAGACACAGTTCCTGATTTCTTCCTCCTTTACCATTTCCCCTGACTGTTACTGTTGTCTCTCCTCCAAATAACAGTAAAGCAGGGGGGGTGAAAGGATTACCTGACTTTTTTATCTCTTTTGCGATGGATATTAATACCTTTGTTACTTCCTTTGCCTCACCCTTCATCTGAGATGTCATAATAACAGCAGGGAAATTTTTTTCTGCTTCTTGTTTTATCTTCTTGAGGGCTGTGAGATTGTTTCCTATTATGTAATGTTTTATGTTTTGGTTTTCTTTCTTTGGAGTTTCTGGTATTTTTCCGGAAATTCCTTCCTCAATGACTTTTTTTACAGAAGTAGGAATATCATCCCACAGGTTGTATTTTATTAGAATGTCTCTTGCCTGCTGGTATGTAGACAGGTCGTAGTATAGAGGGGCTGAACCTATTGTAAAAAGGTCATCTCCAACAACATCTGATATTACTAACACTATTCCTTTAGCTTTTGTAGCCCTTCCCAGTCTTCCTCCTTTTATCATGGACAGATGTTTCCTGACGATGTTTATCTCTTCTATAGGAACAGAATTTTCAAGGAGTAGCTGTGTTGTTCGTTTCAGGTCTTTCAGTGTTACTGGGGGAATGGGTTTTTCTATAAGGGCTGAGCTTCCTCCAGAGAGAAGATATATAAAAAAGTCATCTTCTTTTAGTGATGAGAGCTTTTGAAGGAGTATTTCTGCTCCTTTTATACTGTTTTCGTCAGGGACTGGATGTGAACCTTTTATAACCTCTGTTTTTTTCAGCTTTTCTGTGTAGTTGCATACAACAACACCTTCCCTTATGTAATCCCCTAGTAAATTCTCAACAGCCTTAGCCATCTGGATAGAAGCTTTTCCACTGCCAAAAAGATATACCTCTTTTTTTAGTGGATAAAAATCCTGTGATACTTTGAGTGTGTTGTCTGAAATAGACAGATGTTCAGGTATAAGATTTTCTGGTTTTACTGCTTCTATTCCTGTTAGAAATAGCTCAGTGAGGAAGGCTTTCGTATTCATTTAAAATTCTCCACACAACCTGGTTCCATCCTTTACTCCCGGGATAATCTGCTTTTATCAGACCGGGCAGATTTATCTCTTCATACTGTTTATTAATTTTTGGAATGAGGACTGGAATGTCAACAACTCTGAGCATTGGAATGTCATTCTTACTATCTCCAATACCAACAGTTTTTATATTTTTCAGATATTTTCTAAATATATTTGCAGTGATTTTTACAGCTTTCCCTTTATCCTGCCCTTTTCCTATCAGGTGGTAAAATCTACCTCCTTTTGTGATTTTTAGATTGTGCTTTTCAGCTTCCTTTTCTAACTGGGGAAGCAGCTGGGGATTTTCTATTATAAAGGGCTCTGTAAACTCTCTGATTTTTGCTAATCTTGCCTTCTCTAACGGAAGGTCTGTAAAATAGGCAACTTCCTCTGCTGTCATGTCTCCAAATCCTTTTATCCTGAATCTGTCTTTTACCTTTTCAATAAACTTTCTGATGTGGTCATAACTTTCTCCTAAGATTATCACTCTATATCCATTAATCTTTGGATAATCTAAGGAGAAGTTTCTGTACCCTTCTGGAAAGAATACAGCAGCTCCATTTTCTACTATGAAAGGTTCTTTTATCCCTATCTCTTTCTGCAGAGGTTCTATCTCTGCTCTTGTTTTGCTTGTGGTAAAAATGAGGGGTATTTTTAGTTTTTTTATTCTTTCTAAAGAAGGCAGAGCATCTGCATATGAATAATCATCATGGTTCAAAAGTGAGCCATCTAAGTCAGTGAATATTACAAGCATCATTCACCTGATGGGAGAACTACTGTAAATTTAGAGCCTTCTCCTAATTTGCTTTCTACCTGAACCTTACCGTTGTGAGCTTCAGCTATATGCTTGACTATAGAAAGACCCAGTCCTGTCCCACCGACATTTCTGCTTCTGGATTTATCTACTCTGTAAAATCTCTCAAAAATCAGGGGAAGTGACTCTTTTGGTATGCCTATACCTGTGTCTATAACAGATATGTAGGTTTTATTATTTTTTAATGCAGATTCCACTGTGACAGTTCCCCCTTTTTTGTTATACTTTATTGCATTTTCTATCAGATTTTTCATCAGTATCACAAACTTTTTCTCATCAACAGAAGCAGTGAAATCTGGGAAAACCTTGTTAATTAGTTTAACTTCTTTTTCTTCTGCTATGTCTTTAAGGTCTTCAAATATACTGTTTATTATTCCTTTTAGTTTAACCTTTTTTTTCTGTATTTTTTCTTCTTTTGATTCTAACTTTGCCAGTATTAGAAGGTCATTTATAAGGCTGTCCATCTGCTGAATGCGGTTTTTTGCTTTTTTCAGGAAGGTTTTTATAACTTCAGGGTCTTTCTCGTTTTCTAATGTTTCAATAACTCCTTTTAGCACTGTTATAGGAGTTTTTAGCTCGTGGGATACGTTGGATACAAAATCTTTTTTTGCCTGTTTGTATATCTCAAATGGGGTTATGTCCTGAAAATGTATCAGCTTCATACCGTTTATGTTCAGAACCCTTGCAAGAAATATGTCGTCGTCTATAACAATCTCTTCTTTTAGCTCCTTTTTAATGTCTGCACTGATGAGAGAGTAGAGATAGTTATTTTTTACAACCTCTGAAAACAGTTTTCCCTCGGGATTTTTTATACCAAGAAGATTTTTTGCATAACTGTTCATATACTGTATATTTTTATTGCTGTCAATAACAATCAGACCTTCCTTTAAATAATCTAAAAAGGAAACAAGAATGTTCTCTAAATGGTTTTTCATTCCTCACCTAAGTTCTGGTGTCTGAGCATCTTACCTTCTTTCATGTATATTACTTCCTCTGCAAGGTTTGTTGCTATATCTGCCACCCTCTCAAGATTGGAGGAGACAGTTATCAGTCTTATTCCCACTTTTATGTTCTTTGGGTCCTCCACCATGTATGTGTAAATCTCCCTTATTATCTGTTCATGAAGAGCATCAACTTTGTCGTCTCTTGATATAACATCTCTTGCCAGTTCAGTGTCTAATGTCTCTAATGCTTTCACAGCATCTTTTACCATTCCTATAACAATGTCTGTCATAACAGGCAGGTCTACATACTCTTTTAGTTTTGGTTTTGTCAGTATCCTTTCTGCCTGCTCTTTTATATTTTCTGCGTGGTCTCCTATTCTCTCAAGGTCTCTGTTTACAAATAAATCCATAACAAGAATTCTTAGGTATTTTGCTTCTGGCTGAAATCTGGCAATAGTTGTTATAATCAGTGTCTCGTTTTCTATCTCCATCTGGTCTACTTGAGGCTCAAGTTCGTCGACAATTTTAAGATACTCTGGGTTGTGCTCTATGATTGCTTTTATTGCGTTTTCTATCATCAGGTCTGCAAGCTCTGCCATCTTTATAAGTCTGTCTCTGATTTCTTCAAGCCTTGGTTTTAAAAGCATATCTTCCCCCTTTATCCAAATCTTCCACTGACGTAATCTTCTGTCAGTTTTTTCTTAGGAGATGTAAATATAATATCAGTTTTGTCAAATTCAATAAGCTCTCCTAAATACATAAAGGCAGTATAGTCTGAAACCCTTGCTGCCTGCTGCATGTTGTGGGTCACGATAATTATCGTAACGGTGTCCTTCAGACTTACCACTAACTCTTCTATTTTGCTTGTTGATATAGGGTCAAGAGCTGACGTTGGCTCATCAAACAGAAGCACTTCTGGTTCCACTGCAAGGGCTCTTGCTATAACCAATCTCTGCTGCTGTCCCCCTGACAGACCACTGGCTGAATCTTTCAGTCTGTCTTTTACCTCATCCCACAGGGCAGCCTGCTTTAATGCTTTTTCTACCCTTCCTTCTAATTCTGACTTATCTTTTATTCCCCTCAGTCTCAACCCGTAAGCTACATTGTCAAATATGGACATTGGAAATGGCGTTGGTTTCTGGAAAACCATTCCCACCCTTGATCTGAGGTCAATAAGGTCTATATCGTCAGACAGTATGTTCTGCCCGTCAAGGAGTATCTCCCCTTCATATCTGTTTCCGTGATACAGGTCGTGCATACGATTAAATGAGCGAAGCAGTGTGGTTTTGCCACATCCGGAAGGTCCAATCAGTGCAGTTACTCTGTTTTCGTATACTGGAAGGTTTATATTTTTCAGTGCAGGTTTGTCAGCTCCTGCATAGTAAAAAGAGAAGTTATTCACCTGAATTTTTACTTTTTCTTCCATTTAGGTTTTATACCTCCAGTGAATGATAGACCTGGTTATGATTGTTACCAAAAGTATTACCACAGTTATAATGAACGCAGCAGCCCATGCTTTTTCGTGCCAGTCCTCATAAGGACCCATAGCATAATTAAAGATAGTTACAGTTAAAGACGCAATAGGCTCGTTCATGTTCAGTGTGAAGTAGGAGTTGTTAAAGGAAGTAAACAGCAGAGGAGCTGTTTCACCGGCAACCCGTGCTATTGCTAATATAATTCCTGTCAGTATCCCTGTTGCTGCTGCTCTGTAAACAACGTCTTTTATTACTCTGAAGTATGAAGCTCCAAGAGCAAAGGCTGCTTCTCTCAATGTCCATGGAACCAGCTTCAGCATGTCTTCTGTTGTTCTCAGAACAACCGGTATCATAATAAATGCAAGAGCTGCAGCTCCAGCCCATCCACTAAAGTGGCCAAAGGGCTTAACCATTATGGCGTATATAAATGTTCCCACAACAATGGAAGGAACGCTTACCATAATGTCAGACAGGATGCTGATAAGCTGTGCAAACCTTGTTCCCCTTGCATACTCTGCTATGAATGTTCCCCCTAAAACTCCCAATGGAACGCCTATAAGGGTTGCAACAGATGTTATAAGAAGCTGTCCTACAAATGCATTCCTCAGTCCCCCTTCTGGTATTCCGGGAGGTGCAGGGTCTTCTAAAAACAGTTCTAAGTTTAGAGCTGTTATTCCGTGCCTTAGAACATCAAAGATGATAAACACAAGCCAGAACAGTCCCATAAAAGCAGCAAATGTTGAGAGGATAAGTGCGATACTGCCTTTCAGCTTTCTTTTTGTTTTTATATCCATGCTGTTACCTTCTGTAATGTTTTTCTGCCTTTAGCAGGAAGAATTTCGCAATCGCAAGTATAGTAAAGCTCATCAAAAACAGGATAAGGGCAAGGTAGAACAGAGAGGACAGATATATGTCTGAATCTGCTTCTGTAAACTCGTTTGCAAGGGTGACGGTTATTGTTGCAGCTGCATCTAAAAGGGAAGGAGTTATCTGGTGTTTATTGCCAAGGACAAATGCAACAGCCATTGTCTCACCTAAAGCTCTACCAAGAGCTAAAACTATTCCACCGTAAACTCCAAGTTTAGAGTATGGTATCACTATGTCTTTTATCACTTCCCATTTTGTTGCTCCAAGGGCATATGCTGACTCCTTTACAATGTCAGGTGTCAGGTTAAATGCATCCCTTGATATGCTGGCTATGAAGGGAGTTATCATTATGCTCAGGATTATACTTGCAGTCAGAAGGTCAACACCCATGGGGGTTCCTTCAAACAGTTTGTTTATAACGGGGATATTACCAAACATTTTTTGCAGAGCAGGTTCCACATATTCAGCCATTATAGGTGCAAGGGTAAACAGACCCCACATACCGTAGATAATACTTGGAATAGCTGCAAGCATCTCTATGGCTATGCCTATCGGTGTTCTCAGGATGTGGGGAGATATCTCTGTGAGGAATATGGCTATTCCTATGGAAACAGGTATAGCTATCATGAGGGCAAGGATTGTTGTTATAAGTGTTCCATAAAGGCTTGCAGCTGCACCAAACACTTCCCTTACTGGGTCCCAGTCCACTGTAAATATAAAGTTTAAAAGACCAAACCTGTGGATTGCTAAAGATGATTCGTTGTATAGGACAACTATTGTTGAAAGTATCAGTGTAAGAATTGTAAATGCTGCAGAAAATGAGATGATACCGAAAATTAAATCTGCTAAAGGCAGTTTTGACAGTTTTTTCATTATCTGCTGCTAAGACCCCGCCTTACTCTTTTTGAATAAAATTATAACAGAAATAAAAAAAGGGAGCCTGGCAGCAGCCCCCGTGTGCTTTATGGATTGATTCCATACTTTTCCCAGTATCTGTAAATCTTTTCTTTTAGTTCTTTAGGCAGTGGGACGTAATCTAACTTGATAGCTATCTCATCTCCGTGTTCAAATGCCCACTTGAAAAATCTGTTTACTTTCTTATTTACCTCGACTTTTTCCCTTGCCTCTAATATGAACGAAGCTCCTGCGATAGGCCATGCATTTTTACCGGGAGCATTTACCATCCACAGATAAAAATGTTTTTTAGGGTCAAAGTTTGCTGTAGCCCCTGCAGACTTAAATGTTTCTATGCTTGGAGCTACAAAGTTCCCTGCCTGATTTTTAAGAAGTGTGTATTTCAGTCTGTTCTGTTTTGCGTAAGCAAACTCTACATAGCCGATAGAGTATTTCAGTCTTTTTACGTAGTTTGCAACACCTTCGTTTCCTTTTCCACCAATACCAACTGGCCATTTTACAGCCTTGCCTGCTCCAACCTTTTCCTTCCAGTCTGGACAGACCTGAGATAGATATGTTGTAAATATTGCGGTAGTTCCAGAGCCGTCAGACCTGTGAACAACTTTTATGTCTTTGTGTGGCAGGTTTATCTCAGGGTTGAGTTTCTTTATCTTTTCGTTATCCCAGTATTTGATATCCCCAAGGAATATGTGGCACAGTGTATCACTGTCTAACCTGAGTTTTCCAGCCTTTACCCCCGGAATATTTACGACAGGAACAACCCCGCCTATTATTGCTGGAAACTGATAAAGCTTGTATTCGTCTAACTTTTCAGGGTTTAAAGGAGCATCAGAAGCCCCGAAATCTACTGTTCTGTTTTTTATCTGTCTTATTCCCCCACCTGAACCGATAGACTGGTAGTTCAGCTTAATTCCTGTTTCTTTGTAGTATTTGTATGCCCATGCTGCATATACAGGATATGGAAATGTTGCTCCTGCCCCGTTTATTGTATCCCCTGCAAAAGATGTTGATACAACACCTGCCACAACAAATCCTGCTAATATCTTTTTCATCTTTTAAACCTCCTTATTAGTAGTGAACTTCTGCTGTTATCATGTATTTAGTGTAATCCTTTGAGCTGCCTTTGTCATAATCTACAGTGATTCCGTTAACTATCCATGTTATGTATTTGTTCATGTGCCATGCAACACCGTATATGTACTGGTCTCTGTCCTTTGTGTTGTCGTCAGAGTTCCAGTGGTCGTATCTACCTAAGATAGAAATTTTATGGTCTAATATAGGTCTTATCTCAAAGTTAAATGAGTATCCATCTCCAGAGTTTTCTGAGTTTGTGTACCAGTCTGACTTTATGTACTGTCCTGCTATAAGGAAAAGAGGCTGGTTGTAAACAGCATGTATCTGGTAAACAGTAAGGTCGTCATTAGAGCCTCTGTGATTGTAGCTGTTTAAAGCATGGAGTGATATGTTTGCATAAGTCTGGGAAAGAGGTTTAGGCTTTTTCTTTCCTCCACCTAAAACGTGCCATGTTGCTCTACCCTCAATCATTGGTTTGTTTCCTTTAGTTCCCTTGTCCTTTCTTCCTATATGGTCGTAACCTTCCCCATCAAATATTCCGTATTCAGCTGAGAAGTATTCAGTTTTTGTTTTAAAGTCAATTCCTGCGTCAGCAGAAGGAAGTAGGTGAGCTCCGTCCTTAGATTCGTAAAATGTTTTAGATATTGACCTGAACCACCATCCAGAGTGCTCTTCGTAATCAAGCCATGGTGTATGGGCAATACCAAGCTCAAAACCAGTGTAAGGAATGATAGATGAGATATCTTTGTATAGGTAGAGATGCTTAACCTTCAAGCTGATTTCTTTACCTTCACTGCGATTTTCTTTGTGATACTGCCAAGAAACATCAAATGTAAATCTGAAGTGGTCTTTTTTGTTAAAGTAATACTTCGTTACAAAGTAACCTCTCCTTACCTCAAAGCCACCTTCATCTGTTCCGTTCTTCTTATCCGTGAATGTGTAGCCTATGTATGCCTTTCCACCGAATTTCAGTTTCTTTGATTTTGTTAATACAGGTCTGTCTTTTTTTGTTATTTCTTTTTCAAGCTGGGTAGCTTCTTCCTTTGTGAGTATTCCCTTTTCGTAGAGTTTTTTGATGATAGGATTTTTAAGCTCTCCAGCAAAAGAAGAACCTACAGCACCGATAAGAGCCATAGTAACAAGAGTTTTCTTCATATTAACCTCCTCTTAATTTAATCTTTTGAAAGAGATTTTAAACATCTATTTTTAAGGTAGTATTAATTTTCTGTTAAAATTTTTTAACAATTGAAAAAGTGCTGAAACACTGTATATTTTTAGAAAAAGTGTTAAAGGTGGTGGGCGATGGAGTTTAAGTTCAACACGATAGAAGAGGCAATAGAAGACATAAAGCAGGGGAAAATGGTTATTGTTGTTGACGACCCTGATAGGGAAAAT
The DNA here is from genome assembly GCA_026987075.1 of Persephonella sp. Lineage (GTDB taxonomy): Bacteria > Aquificota > Aquificia > Aquificales > Hydrogenothermaceae > Persephonella_A. Next base: position 10,604 of record JALSNI010000034.1, read on the forward strand.
GAAGGTGACCTTGTTATGGCAGCAGAAAAGGTCACACCAGAAGCTATAAACTTTATGGCAAAAGAGGGAAGGGGTCTGATATGCCTCTCCTTAACGAGAGAAAGGCTGAAAGAGTTAGACATTCCTTTGATGACCAACAACAATACAGACCCTAAAGGGACAGCTTTCTGTCTTTCTATAGATGCCCACCCGAAGTTTGGAACAACAACAGGGATATCTGCATATGACAGAGCTGTAACAATAAAACTTGCAGTCAGCCCTGATGCACAGCCTTCAGACTTTGTCAGACCGGGACATGTTTTTCCACTTATGGCAAGACCGGGAGGTGTGTTGGAAAGAACAGGTCATACGGAGGCTTCTGTTGATCTTGCAAAACTTGCTGGACTTTATCCTGCCGGGGTTATATGTGAGATTATGAAAGAAGACGGCACAATGGCAAGACTGCCAGACCTTATGAAGTTTGCCAAAAAGCACAATCTTAAAATAATAACCATAGCAGACCTTGTTCAGTACAGACTGAAAAGTGAAAAACTTGTCCAGAGAGAAGCAGAGGCATACCTGCCTACAAAGTATGGAACATTCAAGATTTACGGATACAGGAACACTGTTGACGGTTCAGAGCATGTGGCTCTGGTTATGGGGGATATAAAACCAGATGAGCCTGTTTTAGTAAGGGTGCATTCTGAGTGTCTCACAGGAGATATATTTGGCTCCCTCAGGTGTGACTGCCAGTCACAGCTCCACTCAGCTTTGAAAACAATAGCCAGTGAAGGTAAAGGTGTTCTGGTTTATATGAGGGGTCATGAAGGAAGGGGAATAGGGATTATAAACAAGATAAAGGCTTACAAGCTACAGGATGAAGGGTATGATACTGTAGAGGCAAACCACAAACTTGGTTTTCAGGCAGACTTGAGAGATTTTGGAACAGGGGCTCAGATACTTTTAGACATTGGCGTCAGAAAGATGAGACTGATGACAAACAATCCTCGTAAGATAGTAGCATTGGAAGGTTTTGGTTTAGAGGTTGTAGAAAGGGTTCCAATTATCATAGAGACAAATCCTTACAACAGAAACTACCTGAAAACAAAAAAGGTAAGATTAGGACATCTGATAGAGGAGCTTAAAGGAGAAAGCTGTCAGCTTGATTATGAAGAAAATAAGGATAACTGATTTTTCCCCTGAGCATCTGCCTGAAGTAAAGGAGATTCTCTCCCAGAATTTTTACAGTCCATGGACAGACCATCATATACTCTCAAAAAATCCTTTTACAGTTAAAAAGGTTGTTGTTTTTGAAGATATGGTCATAGGTTTTTTTGCAGGTGAGGTTATATTTGGAGAGGCTTCCATAACGATGATAGCAGTCAAGAAAGATTTTCAGGGAAAAGGTATCGGCTCAAAGGTCTTAAACTGGTTTAAAAATTATGCAGGAGAAAAAGGAGCAAAGAACATATGGTTAGAGGTGTCTGTAAATAACAAAAAGGCAGTTAGATTTTATGAGAAACACGGATTTTTTACACAAGACATACGAAAAAATTACTACTCAGACGGCAGTGATGCCCTTGTTATGAAGTGTTCCCTTTTGTGATAGAATTTTTAAAAAATGTGGGGATAGAAGGTTGGAGATAAAAGGTAAAAAAGCCCATATCCTGATAACAGAGCAGGAGATAAAAGAAAAAGTCCGCCAGCTTGGAAAACAGATAACTGAAGATTACAAAGACAAAGAGATATTAGTTGTTGGAATACTGAAAGGCTCATTCATATTTATGGCTGACCTTGTAAGAGAGATAGAAGGAAAGGTTTATATAGATTTTATGCAGGTTTCTTCCTATCATACAAACATGGAAAGCAGTGGAGAGGTTATATTTGTAAAAGACCTGTCTGGAGACATCAAAGGGAAAGATGTTCTTATTGTTGACGACATAATTGATACAGGAAGGACTTTAGAAGCTTTAGTGGAAGCTCTAAAGCAGAGGGAACCAGCATCTATAAAAACCTGTGTTCTTTTAGATAAAAAGGAGAGAAGGGAAGTCAATTACGATGCTGACTATGTGGGATTTGTCATACCTGACAGATTTGTTGTAGGTTATGGTTTAGACTGGGCAGAAGAGGGAAGAACCCTCAAAGATATATACGCAGTGGAGGATTAAGATGGGATTTAAACCTGTTGATGTTTCAGGAAAGTTTGAGACCATAAGAACAGCAAAAGCAGAGGGGAAGATATACCTGTCTCCAGAATCGGTAAAGATGATAAAGGAAGGAAAGGTTCCTAAAGGGGACGTTCTCCTTGCATCTCAGATGGCAGGTCTTTTAGGAACAAAGAGAACTGCTGACATTCTACCTTTCTGCCACAACATAATGATAGACCATGTTGTTGTTGATACACAGCTGCAGGAAGATGGTGTATATGTGACAGCGGAGGTTAAGTGTGTAGGCCGGACAGGAGTTGAGATGGAAGCTCTGACGGCTGTTTCTGCAGCACTTCTTAATGTTTACGACATGCTGAAAGCCTTTGATAAAAATATGGTTATATCTGATATAAAACTCCTTTCAAAAAGGGGAGGGAAGTCTGACTGGGCAGAAGACCTTGAAGGTTTAAAATGTGCTGTGATAACCCTCAGTGACACCTGCTACAGGGGAGAGGCAGAAGACAGAAGCGGAAAAACTGCTATAGACATAATCCAGAATGAGTTTGGAGGAGAGGTTGTCCATTACAAAGTCCTCCCAGACGATAAAGATATGATTGTTCAGGAGCTGAAAAATCTGACAGATAAGGTAGATGTTATATTTACCACAGGTGGAACAGGTTTTAGCAAGAGAGATGTAACACCAGAGGCAACAAAAGAGGTAATCAGAAAAGAGATGATAGGCTTTTCTGAGGCAATGAGAATTGTTGGTATAAAGTTTACACCAAAATCTCTCCTTTCCAGAGGCGTGTGCGGTATTCTTGGAGATGCTACTGTGGTTGTTAATCTTCCCGGTTCAACAGGAGGAGTGAAGGACAACATAAGGCTTGTTGCACCACTTTTGAAGCATGCAATAAGAATGGCAAAAGGTGAGAAAAAACACTGATAGGGCATTTTTAGGATTTGCTCTGATGTGGAGGGAGGAGGAGTTTCTCCTTAAGGCTAAAGAAAATCTGCTGTCTGAATACGGCAGTATTTTAAGCCAGTCAGAGATTTTTAATCCTCCTGTTTCTAAATACTATCAGAGAGAGATGGGATTTCCTCTGCTTAAAAGATTCATCATAACAGACAGAGTGATAGATAAATCAGAAATTAAAGGTATAAAAAAGCTGTGTATGGAGATAGAAGACAGTTTCAGGATAAACGGAAGCAGAACAGTGAACATAGACCCCTTTTACATAGACCCAGACCAGCTTGTTGTGTCAACTAAAAAATACAGGGGGAACAGGATATATTTAGGAGATGGTGTTTATGCTGAGCTGGAGCTGTTTTATCATCACGGCTCTTTTCAGCCGTTTATCTGGACATACTTAGATTATAAACAGCAGATACCTTTTTTCAACAGCGTCAGGAACTTTTTAAAGCTGTGAGGTTTTTCTCCACCTCTTTTTCAAAATTTGCTTTTATTATCTCTGGTGGAAGTGTCATATCCTCGTTATCCCAGTAAGGAACGGCATAGGGGGAGTTTTTCAGTCTGTTTTTTTCCTTTTCTGTCAGAGGTGGAATCTCTCCCTTTATGGTGGCAACAGTGGAGTGGCTTTTCCTGCCTACAGGCTCAACGAGACCAATCTTAAAACCAGCCTCTATGAGACCTTTCCTCACAGCAAGAGATGCACTGTAGGTGGCAAGGACAGCTTCTTCTTTCATCAGATTTTTTACTGTTTTGAACATGTTTACTGTCCACATCTCTGTGTTTACCTTTGGGGAGAATGGGTCATAAAATACTGCATCAAATCTGCCTGTTATCTTTTTCAGCAGTTTCCTTGCGTCTCCAAAAAAAACTGTCAGGTGGAAATTTTTCCCCTTTGCTGTGTATCTATTTTCTTCAAACTTTCCTGATAGAATTTCTGTGTATATACCCTTTAAATTTTCAGGAAGATTCAGCTGTTTTATCCTGTCAAAAACTTTTTTATCTTTTTCCACAGAGAGTATTTTTAGGAAAATATCAGGATTATTTTTTACAGCTGTTTCTACAGCAACGGCAATGTTATATCCAAGACCAAATCCTACATCTAATATATAAATACTGTCATTTTCTCTTGATAGCCTGTCAATCTGGCAGGGAAGGACAAACTTATGGAGGCTTTCTGTGTATGCTCCTGCCTTTGTGCTGTGGTATGCTTCGTTATACTCTGGATTTAAAAAGGTTTCCGTTCCGTCTGCTGTTTTTATTCTGCTGTCCATCTTTTCTCAATCAAAATCCTGTTATGTAAGATTATCCTTCCTGTAAATATATCCCCTTTTTCAAACTGACCAACGCCTTCAGGAGTTCCGCACATCAGTATGTCATAATCATAGATACTGAAGTAATTTTTAACTTCCTGAAGGATTTCTTCTGGAGAATAAATCATCTCTTTCACAGAGCCTTTTTGAATCAGTTCTCCGTTGATGTAAAGCTCCATCTTTAGATTTGGAACATCTTCTACAGTTATCTGTGTAAAATCTGAGAAAACAGCAGAGCTGTCAAATGCCTTTGCTTTTTCCCACGGCAGACCCTTTGATTTCAGTCTGTTTTGTTCATCTATCAGCGTCAGGTCTATACCAAAACCTACTCCACATATGTTTCCATCTTTCAGTAAAAATGATATCTCTCCTTCGTATCTACACCTTTTATCAGGTTTTATTAGCTGAGTTGTTACACTGCTGTTAGGTTTTATAAACAGGACAATCTCTTCAGGATTTTTGTTATTCAGCTCTTTGATATGTCTGTGGTAGTTTCTTCCTACACATATCACTTTTGATGGATATACCCTTCTTCCTTCAAATCTGACCCAGTTCATCTTTCACCTCTACAAAATGAAACTGTGGCTCTTCCTTTAAAATGCCCAGTTCCTTCAGATAACTGCCAAAAAGCTTCAGGCTTTCAATATGCTCCTGTGTAAGACAGTAATCAAGATTTTTCAGATACTCTATTTTTCTGCTGTCAGTGAGGAATCTATCAATTTCTTTGAAAAATATTTCCTTTGAGTCCTTAAGGGCTTTCCACAGTTTTACTGTTTCTGAGATATGTCTTTCATAGTAATCCCTGTGGACGCACCAGAGGGCAAAAACAAAGGGGAGCCCGGTTTTTTCAGCCCATATCTGGGAAAGGTCGTAGCGATATTTTTTGGCATCTGCATATTTTATTGCACTGTCTCCTATGAGGAGGACTGCCTTTTTTTCTTCTATACTGCCGTTTAGCTCTCTGTAATCTGGAACTTTGCCAAAAAATTTCTCAAATATAACCTTTGTAAGATAGCGGGATGTTTTTGATTCTCCTGTCAGGTATATGGTATCTATCTCTTTTAGCGGACTGTCAGACAGAATAATAACAGACTTAACTTTGTTGTAGGAAGATATAGAAAGCTCTGGAAATATGAGATACTGATTAAAATTTTCCATGTAGTGGGCAGAAGATATAAATCCAATGTCAACTTTTTTTTGTGAAAAGAGAGTATTTATCTGTGAAGGGACACCTTTGATTAGTGTGTAATTAATATCAGGTTTTACACCTGTCAGCTCAAAGTCAAAGGGCATCGTATTAAGATAATCAATCCACCCTATTTTCAAGTTTTTTCTCTCTCCTTTTTTCTATAAATATCTCAACTCTCAGTTTTATTCTGTGTGCAATCATACTTATTATAGTCCCTGCAATTAAACTTACAATAATTACAGATATGGAGTATATCTGGGGATGATTGAAGGCAAAATCTGAAATAAAGTTGTGAACCTGTTTTATCCCTTCTTTTGCTTTCTCTTTTTCAAAGAACAGCTGATAAAAGCTGAGAACTGATACAGTAGATACAAGGGAAGCCATTATCAGCTTTGTTATGTTTTTGTTTATTCTCTGACCTACTGCAGAGCCAAAAACAGCCCCAAAAGAAGAACCAGCCATAAGAATGAGGGCGAGGATAACATCAACCCCGTGATTTACAGTCCCGTGGAAGTATGTCAAAAATGCTGTTATAAAAATCATCTGAAATAGACTCATACCAACAGCTCTATTAACAGGAAGCCCTGCTAAATACATAAGGGCAGGGATTACCACAAATCCACCCCCTACACCCATAACAGCTGCTAAAAATCCAGATATCAGCCCAATAAAAACAGGTATTAAGACAGAAAAATGTCCAAAATCAAATCTATACTTGAATGGGAGCAAATCTATAAACTGTTTAAATCTGCTTTTTTCTTTTTCTGGTTTTTCTTTTTTAATCAGGTCTATAAACATTGTAATTCCTGTAAAGGCAAGATAAAAAGCATAAAAAGAGAGAACGAATGTTCTGAAATGACCAGCCTCTTCTAATATTTTTGTCAGGAAAACCCCAAAAGCTCCACCAACAAATCCAGAAATTATAAGAACAGCTCCAAGTTTTAAATCAATATTTTTGAGTCTCAGATGGGCTAAAAATCCTGATACTGTTGCACCTACCATCTGGGCAACAGATGTTCCTACTGTAACTATTGGAGGAATACCTAACTTTATCAAAGTGGGATTGAGAATAATACCTCCACCTATTCCAAGCATACCGGAGAAAAATCCTACAACAAGACCAAGGGTTATTAAAACAAATACATTAACAGAAACGTCTGCAACTGGCAGGTATATCTCCAAACCATAACCTCCAAACTGAGCATTGCTGAAGACAAATATATTAGAATATTCTAACCAACATTTCATCTAAAGGGAGATTATGGAAAAAAGCAGATTTGATAAACTTGTTGAAGACAGATGGTTTTTATCTCTTATGCTTTTTTTCACAGTTTTTGTTTATTTCTGGAACATATGGCTTAACGATATATGGATACCAAACGAGGCTTTTTACGCTGAAGCTGCGAGGGAGATGCTCCAGAATGGAAACTTCCTTGATATTTATTACAACTATGAGCCAAGATTTAACAAACCTCCTATGACATACTGGCTTGTTGCATTTTCTTATCTGATTTTCGGTGTTAATGAGTTTGCAACAAGGCTGCCTATTGTTCTGACAGCTTTAGGTTCTAATCTGCTGGTATATCTAATAGGGAAAGAGCTTTACGGCAGAAAGGTAGCATTAGTATCAGCTGCTGTGATGGCTTTCAGCTTTCAGTTTGTTATAAATTCCCGTTATGCTTCTCCTGAGGTTCCCCTCACGTTCTTTTTTACATTGACTCTATATTTTTTTATTGTAGGATACAGGAGAAAGAATTTTGTGTATATTCTCCTGTCGTATTTATCTTTAGGGCTTACTGTTTTGACAAAGGGCTTTCCGTATATAGCAGTAATCGGTGGAATAGTGATTTTTTATGTTTTGATTGAAAACAGGTTCAGATGGCCTCAGGTATGGAAAGACATCAGGTTTTTAAGGTTGGAGATTGGACTGCCTTTAGTGGTTGTTGTCGGTTTCAGCTGGTATCTGTATATGTATCTGAAGTTTGGCAGCTCATTTATTGAAACGACGCTGGAAGAGACAGTAAAAAGAGCAGTAGGAAAAAAGTCTCAGGGACTATCTGACCTTTTTTTCTATCCTGTTGTTATCCTGTGGGGATTTTTGCCCTATGCACTGTTTTTTTACTATGCTGCCGTTAGGGGGATTATAGACAGGAAAAAGGAGCTTCTATTCCCTGCTGTATGGTTTGGTGTGATGCTGATTATCTTTACCATAGCAAAGGGAAAGATTCCTGTTTACATTATTCAGGCACATGGAGCAATGTCGCTGATTGTTGCTTACTACCTTGTTAATCTTTCACCGAAAAAGCTGATAGACAGGATTTTTTATTATAGCTCTCTTTTCGTGCCTGTGCTTGTCTCTTCTTTTGTTGTGGGAGGAATGGTGTATCTGTTTAAACTTGATTATCTATACTACATAGCTGCTGTTTTTCCTTTTGCATTTTTGCTCCGTTATAGAGAGCTGAAGATACTCCCCTTTATAGCAATGTTAGTGCTGTTTTTTGTGTTTACTGTTTCTGTTCTTCCAGTTGTGGAGAGGTTCCGCCCTTATGACAGAATTGGAATAGCAATAAACGATAACGTTCCAGAGAAAAATATACCATTAATAATAGAAAGCTGGTTCTGGCACAACATGCCCTTTTACGCTCAGAGGAAGGTTTTTAGAGATGTTCCGGCAAAAGAAATCGTTAAGATTTCTCAGAAAAAGCCAGTTTTAGCCCTTACTACAGAAAAAACTTACAGGCAGATAGACGGTGCACAGGTTCTGTGGGAAGGATATCTTTATAAAAGGGGCAGTGAATCACGATTTGCCATTTTACTGAAGTATGTATACAGGGCTATTCACGGAGATTACTCAGGTTTTGAAAAAAGATATTTAATATACAAGGGGTGGTAAAAATGAGAGAAATAATAACAATTAATGGGGAAAGGTTTGAAGGTAAACAGTTTTTAAGGACACTGATGTATGGGGAAGGTGTATTTGAAACGTTCCGTTTTAATGGAAAGCTTCCAGATAGAATAGAGAAACATTATGAGAGATTAAACAGGGGAGCAAAACTTTTAAACATTCCCCAGATTTCAAAAGAAGATTTCCTATACTACATTGAAAAAACTGTTTCCCAGTGTGAAAGCACAGACCTTTATGTAAAAACTATTTTGGTTTCTGAGGGTAATTTTGATTTTCCCTTAATCCCTTATAAAAGCAATCTTATTACTGTCGTTAGGCCATTCAAAGAAAGAAAAAACAGAAAAATAAGCCTGACAGTTGCTCCTTTTAGGGTTCACAGCAGTAATCCACTGCTAAAAGTAAAAACGACAAACTTTGCAGAGAAGCTTATAGCAAACAGGTATGCAAAAGAAAGGGGTTATGACGATGCCCTGTTTCTTAACGAAAATGGAGAGATTACAGAGACAACAACAGCAAACATATTCTGGGTGAAAGGAAGGTTTATGTATACTCCTTCTGTTGACTGTGGTTTGCTTCCGGGAATAACAAGAGAAGCTGTTTTGCAAGAGGCAAGGAAAGAAGGATTCACTGTTGTTGAGGGAAGATTTTATCTAAAAGATATAAAAAATGCAGACCTGATTTTTGTTACAAATGCCCTAAATGGTATAATTAGAGTTGGAAAAATTGATTTTTTTAATCAGGAGGAAGATTAATTGCCCCTTGTAGTGCAGAAATTTGGTGGAACGTCTGTAGGAACAGTAGAAAGAATTAAAAATGTGGCAAAAAAGGTAAAAAAGGCAGTTGAAGAAGGAAATAAAGTTGTTGTTGTTTCCTCTGCAATGGCAGGAGAAACAGACAGACTGTTAGGTCTGACAAGAGAGATATCCTCCAGACCAGACCCCCGGGAACAGGATATGGTTGTTTCAACAGGAGAGCAGGTTGCCATTGGTCTGCTGGCACTTGCACTGAAAGAGATAGGGATAGATGCAGTAAGTCTGACAGGATGGCAGGTTCCCATATATACAGACACAGCCTATACGAAAGCAAGGATAAAGAGGATAGATACCCACAGAATAATGTCAGAGCTTGAAAGGGGAAAGGTTGTTATTGTTGCAGGATTTCAGGGGGTAAACGATTACGGCGATATAACCACACTGGGAAGAGGAGGCTCTGATACCACAGCAGTTGCACTTGCTGCAGCACTGAAAGCTGACGTGTGTGAGATATATACAGACGTTACAGGGGTGTTTACAGCAGACCCCCGTATAGTTGAGAATGCCCGCAAGATACCTGTCATCTCCTATGAAGAGATGATGGAGATGGCATCATTAGGTTCTAAAGTGATGCAGATAAGGTCTGTAGAGTTTGCAGCCAAATACGGCGTAAAAATACATGTAAAGTCCTCATTTATTGATGAGGATGGAACATGGATAGTGGAGGAAAATGAAGAGATGGAAAGGGTAGCAGTAAGAGGAATAAGCCACGAGCTTAAAGAGTCTAAAATAACAGTAGTAAAAGTTCCAGACAAACCGGGAATAGCAGCAAAACTGTTTAAAGCATTAGGGGATAACAACATTGTTGTTGATATGATTGTTCAGAATGTCTCTCACGAAGGATACACAGACATATCCTTTACAGTGAATAAAGTTGATGCTGACTTTGCAGAAGAGATAGCCAGAGAAGTAGCTCAGGAAGTGGGAGCATCAGGTGTTGAGAGAAACGACAGAATAGCAAAAATATCTGTTGTTGGACTTGGAATGAAAACCCATGCAGGAACAGCCGGGAAAATGTTTGAGGTTCTATACAGGGAAGGAATAAACATATATGCTATATCCACCTCAGAGATAAAAATATCCTGCCTGATAGATGAGAAATACGCAGAGCTTGCAGTAAGGGCACTGCACGAGGCGTTTATAGAAAATCAGGAAACCATTGTTGTTGATTAGGAGAACAGTTATGAGAAAGAAGAAAATCAAAAAGGTTCTCGTTGCAAACAGAGGAGAAGTTGCAACCCGTATAATAAGAGCCTGTAAAGAGCTTGGAATAAGAACAGTTGCCATATACTCAGAGGCAGACCACAACGGAATATGGGTAAAAAAAGCCGACGAAGCCTATATGATATCTGGAGACCCAATAAAAGCATATCTTAACTTTTACAAAATTGTTGACCTTGCAAGACAGACAAAGTGTGATGCGATTCATCCCGGTTATGGATTTTTGTCAGAGAATGCAGACTTTGCAAGATACTGTGAAAAAAGGGGAATTATATTTATTGGACCAAAACCTGACCATATAGAGCTGTTTGGAGACAAGATAAAATCTAAGGTTGCAATGAGAGAGGTGGGAGTTCCTGTCCTGCCCGGGACGGATGAACCTATTACTGATATAAATGAAGCAAAAAAAGTAGCAAAAGATATAGGCTTTCCAGTGATAATAAAAGCTGCATATGGCGGTGGTGGAAGGGGGATGAGAATTGTTGAAAAAGAGTCTGATTTTGAAGAGCTGTTCAGGTCTGCCACCAGCGAAGCAGAGAAATTTTTTGGCAGGGGAGACGTGTTTATTGAAAAATATGTAAAAAATCCCCGTCATATAGAGATACAGATAATGGCAGATAAATACGGAAATGTTATACATCTTGGAGAGAGAGACTGTTCTATACAGAGAAGACACCAGAAAGTTATAGAGATAGCTCCTTCTCCAAGACTTAATGAAGAGGTAAGAAGGGAGCTTTACAGGGTTGCAGTAAAATCTATGTTTAAGCTTGGATATGAGAATGTTGGAACACTTGAGTTTTTGGTAGACGAAGATGATAACTTTTACTTTATAGAGATGAACACAAGACTTCAGGTTGAACACACTGTAACAGAAACAGTTACAGGTGTTGATATTGTTCAGAGAATGATACAGATTGCAGAAGGAGAAAAACTTCCATTTCTGCAGGAGGACATAAAGTTCAGAGGCTATGCTATAGAGTTTAGAATCAATGCAGAAGACCCTAAGAAAGGATTTGCACCTTCTCCCGGAAGGATAACTTCTTATTACTCTCCCGGCGGTCCCGGAGTAAGAATAGACGCAGCAGTTTATAAAGATTACATAATTCCACCTTATTACGACTCTATGATTGCAAAACTTACCGTATGGGCATTAACATGGGAACAGACAGTAAACAGGGCAAAAAGAGCACTTGAAGAGTTTCAGGTAAGAGGTGTTCCGACAAACCTCCCACTTTTGAGACAGATTGTTAGAGATAAAGACTTTATGTCAGGCAAATTTGATACAGGTTACATAGATAAAAAACTGCCTAAATTCAGACTAAAACCTGAAGGGGGAGACCCTGAAGATTTAGCGACTGTTATTGCAGCAGCTATAGCAGCATATCACAGATTATAAAAGGAGGTTGTCTGAATGTCTATTATTGTTGATGTTATAGGTAGAGAAGTTTTAGATTCAAGGGGAAATCCTACTGTTGAAGCACAGGTATTTTTAGAAAGTGGAGCTGTAGCTTCGGCTATTGTTCCCAGTGGTGCATCAACAGGAGAAACAGAGGCTGTTGAGCTGAGAGATGGAGATAAAAAAAGATTTAAAGGAAAAGGGGTGCTGAAAGCTGTTGAAAACATAAACACAAAAATAGCTGATGCTGTTATAGGATTGGAATCAACAGAGCAGGTAGAAATAGATAAGGTAATGATAGAGCTTGACGGAACAGAAAACAAGTCAAACCTTGGGGCAAATGCTATCCTGGCTGTTTCACTTGCTGTTGCAAGGGCATCAGCTGTAGAGTTAGACATTCCCCTTTACAGATACATAGGAGGGACAAACGCAAAAGTTCTCCCTGTTCCACTGATGAATGTTATCAATGGCGGTGTTCATGCTGACAACAACTTAGATTTTCAGGAGTTTATGATAGTTCCTGTTTATGGAGATTCTTTCAAAGAAGCCCTCAGATGTGGAGTGGAGATTTTTCACACATTAAAGCAGGTTTTAAAAGATAAGGGGCATTCAACAAACGTTGGTGATGAAGGGGGATTTGCCCCAAATCTAAAATCTACAAAGGAAGCTTTAGATATTTTGATGCTTGCGATAGAAAAGGCAGGATACGAGCCAGGAGAAGATGTCTTACTTGCCATAGATGCTGCATCTACCGAGTTTTATGATAAGGAAAAGGGAATTTACAGATTTGAAGGAGAAGAGCTGTCAGCAGACGATATGGTTGTGTTGTATGAGGAGATAGAGGGGACATATCCCCTGATATCCCTTGAAGATGGTATGGCAGAGGATGACATAGAAGGATGGAAAAAGCTAACGCAGGCTTTAGGAAACAAGATTCAGCTTGTTGGAGATGACCTGTTTACAACAAATCCAAAACTTATAAAGAAGGGAATTGAAGAGAATATTGCAAACTCCGTGCTAATAAAACTAAACCAGATAGGCTCTCTGACCGAAACGTTAGATGCAATAGAGCTGGCAAAAACGGCAAGTTATACAAATGTTATATCCCACAGGTCAGGGGAGACAGAGGACACGTTTATTGCTGACCTTGCTGTTGGAGTAAACGCTGGACAGATAAAGACAGGCTCAGCTTCAAGGACAGACAGAATAGCTAAATATAACCAGCTGATAAGAATAGAGGAAGAATTAGGAGATAATGCATTATTTAAAGGAAAAGAGGTTTTTGCAAGGTTTATCAGATAAACTGAAAAAATTTTTGGAGGTGGACTTTATCCTCCTCCTGTCTTCTATTTTGATTTTCTCTTATTTTGTCTTTTACATATTTTTAGGAGAAAAAAACATATTTAAACTGATACAAAAAGAACACTACAGAGAGAACCTCAAACAGGAAATCAAACAACTTACTGAAGAAAATACAAAACTAAAAGAAAAAATAAACTACCTAAAAACAGACATGTTTTTTATAGAAAAAAAAGCCAGAGAAGACCTTGGCCTTGTAAAAGAGGGAGACGAAATTTACATTATTGTGGACAGGGATATCAAAGTAAGGAAAAAAGAAAAAAGATGGATAGACAAGGTGCTGGAAAAATATCAAGAATTCAAGCTGAGATAAAAAATAAAGATACTTTTCTATTTGACCTTGATGGAACGTTGATTGATTCCTCTAAAGATATTGCTGTAGCGGTAAACTATGCTCTGACAGAGCTTGGTTTTTCAACCCTTCCAGAAGAAGACATTATAAAACATGTGGGATATGGTGGAAAAAAGTTAATAGAAGGTGTTTTGAAGACAAATGATAAAGAGCTAATAGAAAAAGGGGTAAAACTATTTAGAGAACATTATTTTTCTAATCCAGTTGTTCATACAACCCTTTATCCATATGTTTATGAAACATTGCAATCTCTAAAAGAAGAAGGTAAAAAGTTAGCAATTGTAACAAATAAGTATCAGGATATTTCTAAACTGATTATCCAAAAAACAGGTATAGCTCATCTAATTGACGCTATTGTAGGTGGAGATACTACAGGCTCAAAAAAACCAGATAAAGAACCTGTTTTGTTTGCTTTAAAACAGCTTGATTCATCACCTCAAAAAGCAGTAATGATTGGAGATAGCGAGGTGGACATACAAGCTGCCAAAGATGCTGGGGTAAAAGCTGTTTTAGTAACTTATGGTTTTGGTAAAGTAGAAAAAGCTTTATCCTTTAATCCAGATTTTGTCATCAATAGTTTAAAAGAAATTTTGTAGTATAAGTTATGAATTGATTATTATCAATATTTGATTATGATTAGTGCATAACTATCCCTCTATTTTTAAATTTAAAATGGAACAAATTTTAATGGAGGGGTAGTCAGTTATGAGAAAACTATTTTTAGGTCTTTTAGGAGCGGCCTTACTATTTTCTATTTCAGCACCGGCAGGTCAGAGCCAGAAGGAAATAGAAAAGCAGATAATAAAAATTGCAAAGAAATATGGCTGTTTAACCTGTCACGACATTGACAAACCTAAAAACTCAATTCCTTACAGGATAATTGCAAAGGAATATCAGGGAAAACCTGATGCCGTTAAACAACTTGTCCAGAGCATAAAAGGGGCAAGTTTCGCAAAATGGCAGAAGATAGGACCAGAAAAGTATGGTGTGAAACCAAAAGCTATATATATGCCAAGACAGAGGTCTATTCCTGTTGAAGAAGCAGAAAAAATAGTAAAACTTATACTTTCTTTAGATACAAGCAATGTAAAGGTTAAAAAATAAGGGCCGGTGCTTTTTCAGGAGAGGGGGTTACTTTTTTATGTAAACGTATTCGCTTTTATACCATCCCCATACGGTAGGGAAAACATTTTTGAGATAATTTTTAACAGCTAAAAGCTCTTCAGGAGCAGCTATAAAAATCATAGGTTGCTGTTCTCCTATTATTTTGAATGCTTTTTTGTATAAGTTATCCCTTTTTTTCTGATTTAGCTCCACTGCTGCCTGCTGGAACAGACTGTCAACTTCAGCTTCCCACTGGGTAGATGGTTTTTTCTGGTTTGGATACCACATGTGCAGATGTCCAGATGAAAGCCAGACGTTCTGTCCAAAGTATGGGTCCATACTTCCAGTAAGTCCAATTATCACTGCTTCCCAGTCATAATTTGACATCAGTCTTGTTACTAAATTATTAAAGTCTATTGACTGGAAGTTAACCTCTATGCCTATTTTCCTCAGGTCGTCTTTCAGTATGTTTCCTATTGTCTCCCTTTCCTTGTTTCCAGAGTTTGTTATCAGTGTAAACTGAAGTTTGTGTCCTTCCCTGTCATAAAGATATCCATCTTCCCCTTCCTTAAAACCTATCTCAAGGAGGAGCTGTTTTGCCTTTTTTAGATTAAATGGATATTTAGGGTAGTAATCCTCATCAAAAAGTCTTCTGTTTGCAGGGGTTACTGCTGTGTATATTGGATAGGCAAGACCATTGTAAGCTATGTTTATTATTCCTTTTCTGTCAACGGCATATGATATTGCCTGTCTGAACTTTTTGTTTCTAAACCATTTTAGCTTGTATTTTGGAATTGGGGCTTTTGGATTTTGATTGAACACAACAAACAGTGTAGAAGGGGTTGCTCCAAGGTTGTAGATAGTAAAATCTTTTTCCTTTGCCTTTGGAAGCAGTTCTGGAAGGTCTGTTGGTCTGACCCCGTAGTAATCAATCTCTCCAGATATAAACTTTATCAGTCTAACATCAGGGTCGCCAATAATCTGGGCTTTTACTTTCGTTATGTAAGGAATTTTCTGTCCCTTACTGTCTTTTTCCCAGTAGTATGGGTTTCTCTCATATTCAGCATACTGTCCAACAACATACTTTACAAGTCTGTAAGGTCCTGTTCCAATAAGTTTTTCTGGGGGGGTATTTATTCCCCATGCTGACGGAAATGTTTTATTTTTAACATACGGCTCTAAGATGTGCCTGGGGAGTATCGGCTGACCAACAGCCTGTATAAAGGGTGCAAAAGGCTTGGGAATTTTAAACTCTACAGTGTATCTGTCTATCTTTTTTACAATAAATTTCTTACCTTCTATAAAAAGCATGTCCTTCACAGAAGAAGGTATGTCAGGATTGTAGTATATCTCGTTGTAAGTGAAAACAACGTCATCAGCAGTAACAGGTTTTCCATCAAACCATTTTGCATCTTTTCTCAGGTGAAATATCCATACGGTTCCTGTTTTGTCTCTCTCCCATCTCTCAGCAAGGTCTGGCTCTGGGAGTAATGTTTTTGGATTTGTTTTTGTCAGACCGTTAAACAGCGCTCCTATCACAGCTGTTGATGTTGTTTCCTGAGCCATTACAGGATTGAAAGTTTTGGCGTCCCCTGCCAAGGCTCTTTTTAGCACGCCCCCTTCCACTCCTATTTCAGGTCTAAACTCTTCAGGGTTTACTTTTACGATAACTCCAGTTTTATCGCTGGTAGTCTGTGGTGATATGAGATATACAGGGAGAAATAATATGATTATTACTGCTACAGCTTTAAGAAAGGTGCTAATCTTTTCTTTCATTTTTCAGTTTTTTTATCTGCTCCTGTGTTATTTTTTCTGCATCATCAATCAGAAAGTCTGGTATATCATCAATAATGTTAAACTTCAGCATGCAGTGTTCACACACGAAACAGTCCTTAAGATAAAGCAGTTCACCTCTGCATTTGGGACAGGCAAGTATTTTGAGCAGCTCTTCAGGTATCATAGATTTACCCCAATCTTTATTTTAAAATATTATATCAGCATATTTACAGGAGGTTTTCTATGGATCCCGGTTTCTGGTTTCCTGTAATAATAATAGGTATGGTTATCCTTGCTGCTGTAGCTTTTGGTTTAATCCTTTATCTTGATAAAGGTGGGGAATGAAACAGTTTCTGAAAAAGTATTATGCCATCACAGATAGAAAGCAGTTCAAACATCCATTTGAGATTCAGATTAAAAAGATGCTCGACAGAGGCATCAGAATGTTCCAGCTGAGGGAGAAAGACCTCACTCCTGACCAGCTGTTCAGGTTGGCCACTGAGCTAAAAGATTTATTAACAGGTTATGATGCTTCTTTTTTTATAAATGACCGGGTTGATGTTGCAGTAATTGTAGGAGCAAACGGTGTTCATCTGCCTTCAAAAAGTATTCCAGTGGAGGCTGTAAAACACAAATTCCCTGAGCTTATTGTGGGAAAATCCTGCCACAGCATAGAGGAAGCCTTAAAGGCAGAAAAAGAGGGGGCAGACTACATAACGTTTTCCCCAATATTTGAAACGCCTGAGAAAGGAAAGCCTGTTGGTCTTGAAGCTCTTTCACAGGTAGTGGAGAAAGTCAGTATTCCTGTCTATGCCCTTGGAGGTATAACAGAGGAGAAGATACCTGATGTTCTGAAAACAGGCGTATACGGTATTGCTGGTATAAGACTATTTATCAGTTAGGAGGCAGTATGAAAAAAGGAAAAATTATTATTTTAGGTAGTGGTCCAAACAGAATAGGACAGGGTATAGAGTTTGATTATGCCTGTGTTCACTGTGTGTGGGCACTGAAGGAAGAAGGATATGAGGCAGTTATGGTTAACTGTAATCCAGAAACTGTATCAACAGATTACGACACATCAGATAAGCTGTTTTTTGAGCCAATAGTTTATGAAGATGTGCTGAACATAATAGAGAGTGAAAAACCTGATGGTGTTGTTGTTCAGTTTGGTGGTCAAACACCGCTAAAGCTTGCTGTTCCTCTTCAAAATGCAGGGGTCAAAATACTGGGAACTTCTCCAGAAAGTATAGATATTGCAGAAGACAGGGAAAGATTCAGGGAGCTTATAATAAGACTTGGTCTGAAGCAACCAGAGAGCGGAATAGCCCGTTCAAAAGAGGAAGCTGTTCTGATGGCAGAAAAGATAGGATATCCTGTTTTGGTCAGACCCTCTTATGTGTTAGGTGGTCGGGCAATGAGACTTGTTTACGACACAGCAGAGCTTTTACAGTATATAGAAGAGGCTGTTTTGGTTACAGAAGACAAACCTCTTCTTATTGATAGATTTTTAGAGGATGCTATAGAGCTTGATGTTGATGCTGTGAGTGATGGGGAAGATGTTCTGGTTGGAGCTGTGATGGAGCATATTGAAGAAGCAGGAATACACTCAGGGGACAGTGCTACATGTATTCCTCCTTACACACTCAGTGATGAGATAATGTATGAAGTAAAGAGGCAAACAAGAGAGCTTGCAAAGGCACTTAATGTTAAAGGACTGATGAACGTCCAGTATGCAGTAAAAGATAATCAGATTTATGTAATAGAGGTTAATCCCAGAGCCTCAAGGACAGTGCCTTTTGTCAGTAAAGCTGTAGGATATCCCCTTGCAAAGATAGCCTCTAAAGTAATTGTAGGCAGAAAACTGAGAGATATAGTCCCAGAAGTATTTTCTATAAAAGAAGCCCACCCAGCAACAGACTTCAGGGATAGGTCATTCAGCAGATACTCAATAAAAGAAGTTGTGTTCCCGTGGAACAGATTTCCTGAAGTTGACCCACTGCTGGGACCTGAAATGAAGTCAACAGGAGAAGTTATGGGTATAGATGAAGACTTTGGAATGGCATTTTATAAATCTCAGGCTGCAGCAGGCTCTGTTCTTCCAGAAAAGGGAAATGTTTTTATATCTGTGGCTGATAGGGATAAACCTTCAGTGCTGACTGTTGCTAAAAAACTTGTAGAACTTGGATTTACCATATATGCAACCTCAGGAACCCACAGATTTTTTGAAAACAGCGACGTGCCTTCTGTAAGGGTAAGTAAACTGTCTGAGGAAAGACCTAACGTTGTTGACAGAATAAGAAATGGAGAGATACATATGGTTATAAACACTCCATCTGGAAAGAGGGAGCGTTCAGATGCATACTTTATAAGGAGAGCTGCTGTGGAGCATAAGATACCATATTTTACAACAGTAAGGGCAGCACAGGCGGCAGTGGAAGCAATAAACTCCTTTAAAAATAGACAGCTTTCTGTCAAGCCACTACAGGAAATGATTTAAAGGAGAAAAGGAATGATTGAGTACAGCAAAGCAGTTGAAATAATATTAAACAGCACAAAAACTTTAGGTTTGGAGAAGGTTTTTTTAGATAGAGCTTTAGGAAGAGTTCTTGCAGAAGATATACACGCAGACAGGGACAATCCACCGGCTGACAACAGCGGAATGGACGGATTTGCTGTCAGATATGAGGATATAAAAGGGGCTTCTGAAGAAAATCCTGCCATACTGGAGATAATAGCAGAGTCTAAAGCAGGCGGGGAGCTTGTTAAGGTTGAACCAAAAACTGCAGCATACATATACACAGGAGGTCTTATACCAGAAGGGGCAGACACAGTTGTCCAGAAAGAACTTACAAAGGTTGAGGATAACAAAGTCTTCATATTTCAGGAACTTCCAAAAGGTTCAAACATCAGACCTCAGGGAGGAGATTACAGGAAAGGAGACCTTCTGATAAAAAAGGGAAAGAAACTCAGACCAGCAGAGATAGGAATACTCTCTTCTGTTAATAAACCTACTGTGTATGTTTATCAAAAGCCGAGGGTGGCAATTTTAACAACAGGGGACGAAATTTTAGATGTTGGAGAGCCTGTTGAAAAACTCTCCCAGATAAGAACGTCAAACACATACTCCCTGTATTCACAGGTTTTAGAAGCAGGAGGAGAACCAGTTGTTATAGGTTTTGCAAAGGATAACCCAGAAGATATACAAAAAAAGTTAGAGTATGCAAAAAGCTGTGATATCCTCCTCACAACAGGAGGAGTGTCTGTAGGAGAGTATGACCTTGTAAAAGATTTTGTGGTAAAAGTTTTGGGGGTTGAGATACTGTTCTGGAAGGTAAAGCAAAAGCCGGGAAAACCAGTTGCTTTTGGCGTCTGGGGTAGAGAGAAGGAGAAACTGTTTTTTGGAATTCCTGGCAATCCTGTTGCTGCAATGGTTGTTTTTGAAAATATGGTAAAGCCAGCAATCAGAAAGATGTCTGGAGAAGAAAAGGTGTTTAATCCGGTTATAAATGCAAAGCTGAAAGGGGGATATAAAAGGAAAAAAGGTGAAAGGGTTGAATTTATAAGGGTTTCCCTATCTCTCACAGATGACGGCTTTGTGGCTCAGCCTTTTGGAAAACAGGGTTCAAACATACTGACAGGTATGGTTTATGCCCACGGATTTGGTATTGTGGATGTTGGAGTCACTGAGATTAAAGATGGAGAAACGATAAAGGTATCAGTATTTGATAAATCATTTATGGACGGCAGATATGGAGATTAAATATCCTGAATATTTAAAAAAAGTTCAGACTTATCAGCCGGGAAAACCAGTTTCTGAGCTCCAGAGGGAGCTTGGGCTAAAGGAAGTTATAAAACTTGCCTCAAACGAAAATCCATTTGGATGCTCCCTTTCTGTAAAGAAAGCTGTAGAAAGATACGCAACCCAGATAAACAGATACCCTGATGGTGGAGCTTACTACCTGAGGCAGGCTCTGTCCCAGTTTTTAGAGGTTTCCCCTGACCAGATTATTTTTGGAAACGGCTCTAACGAAATAATAGATATGATTGGCAGGGTTTTTCTGTCTGATGGCTCTGAAGCACTTTTTTTTGAGGGAAGTTTCGTCGTTTACAGGCTGATTGCCCAGATATCTGGAGGAAGATACAGAGAAATTCCCCTTGAGTGTGACTTTTCAAGAAGTCTTGAAAAGATGCTTGACAGCATATCGGAAAGAACAAAAGTGATATTCATTGATAATCCCTGTAATCCTACAGGTTTTGCTAACAAAAGGGAAGAAATGAACGAGTTTATAAAAAACGTGCCAGATAATGTGATAGTAGTTTTAGACGAGGCATACTTTGAGTATGCAAAGCCCCATGGAATCCCAGACGGTATAGATTACATAAGAAGGGTTAATCCAGATATTCCTGAAAAAAATGTTATAGTCCTCAGAACATACTCAAAGGCATACGGTCTTGCAGGACTGAGAATAGGTTATGGGGTTGCCAGAAAGGAGATAATTCAGATTTTAGAGAAAGTAAGACAGCCATTTAATACCAATGCCCTTGCCCAGATTGCTGCTTTGGAAGCTCTGAAAGATCAGCAGTTTGTTCAGTTTTCTGTTGAGGAGAACGAAAAGGGAAAACAGTTTTTTTATGAGGAATTTGAAAAAAGAAATATCAGATTTGTTCCCACCTTTGCAAACTTCATAATGTTTCATGCCCACACTGCACAAGAGCTGTATCAAAAACTTCTTCATCAGGGAGTTATAGTAAGACCAGCCTTTGGTTTCAAAGATTATCTGAGAGTTTCCATAGGGACAGAGGAGGAGAACATCAGATTTTTTGAGGCGTTAGACAAAGCAGGATATTCCTGCAGGTAAGTTTTAAAAAAATAACTTCTTGCCATTCCAGTCAGAAATCTTTAACTTTAAAACAAAAAGGGTTTTTATGATGGGTAAATCAATTGTTGAAAGGGCTTACTATCTTATGAAGTTAGGGAGGGTTTTTGAGGAAAGGGCAAAAGAGGAATATATGAAAGGTAACATCTCTGGATTTCTCCATCTGGCAATAGGTGAAGAGGCTGTTCATGTTGGAGCAACGCTGGCTTTTGGTAAAGGAGATATCTTTGTACACTACAGAGAACATGTCTGGGCACTTGCAAGGGGAATAAGTCCAAAAAGTCTGATGGCTGAGCTTTTTGGCAAAAAAACAGGTGTTTCAAAGGGTAAAGGAGGTTCAATGCACCTTTATGAACCTCTTCTAAACTTTTACGGTGGAAATGCAATAGTTGGAGCACAGATACCCCATGCTGTAGGTGCTGCTTACGCAAGGAAGTATTTAGGACATACAGAAGGGGTTCTTGTTGCATTTGGAGATGGGGCAACAAATGCAGGAAATTACTATGAATCACTCAATATGGCAGCGCTGTGGGAACTGCCAGTCCTGTTTGTTAACGAAAATAATCTGTATGCAATAGGAACGAGAATTGACAGAGCTTCAGCAGTGAAAGAGCTTTACAAAAAGGCAAAAGAGTTTATGCCTGCCGAAAGGGTTGATGGTATGGATTTTTTTCAGGTTTATGATGCTGTTTCAAGGGCTAAAGAGTATATTGAAAGGGAAGGAAAGCCTTATTACATTGAGTTTCTCACATACAGATACGAACCCCACTCAATGTCAGACCCGGGAGATTACAGGTCTCCAAGGGAGCTGAAGGTTTTTCACGATAAAGACCCAGTAGAGTTTTTAAAAAGAGAAGGCATTAAAAGGGGACTGTTTGATGAGAATTTTGTAAAAGAGATAGATGAGAGGGTTGAGGAAGAGATAGAAGAAGCTGTTAAATTTGCCCTTGAATCTCCTGAGCCTGAAGATTCAGAGCTGTTTACAGATATCTTCTGTGAGGTATGTACAGATGTTGTACCGTGAAGCACTGAACAGAGCATTAGACGAGATGATGGAAAAGGATGAAACAGTCGTTGTTTTAGGGGAAGATGTTGGTTTTTATGGAGGAAACTACAGGGTAACAGAAGGGCTTTATGCAAAATATGGAGAAAAAAGGGTTATAGACACACCTATCGCCGAAAACTCAATTGTTGGTAATGCTATAGGTATGGCTTTAGGAGGACTCAGACCTGTTGCTGAGATTATGACAGTAAACTTTATACTGATTGCTATGGACCAGATAGTAAATCAGATGGCAAAGCTTAGATATATGAGCGGTGGAAAAATTGAGCTTCCTATGGTTGTCAGAACTCCTCAGGGTGTCTCAAAACAGCTTGCAGCCCAGCATTCTCAAAGCTTGGAAAGATTTTTCACTTCTGTTCCTGGCCTGATAACGATGGTTGCTTCTGATGCAACAGCTGCATATTACGGCCTTAAAAAGGCCATAGAGTTAGATGACCCGGTTATATTTCTGGAGCATGAGCTTCTCTACCCAATGAAGATGGAAATTAAAAAGAGGGAAAACTTTGACCCGTTTAGAGCAGACATTGTTAAAGAAGGGAAAGACATTACTGTTGTTTCTTATCTGAAGATGCTACACGATACATTGAAAGCTGTTCCTGTTTTTGAAAAAGAGCTTAATGTGTCTGTAGAAGTTATAAATCTTCATTCACTGAATCCATTAGATATGGAGACGATAGCAAATTCTGTTAAAAAAACAAAAAGATTTGTTGTTGTTACAGAAGAACCTAAAACAGGTAGTTTTGCAGCTGAAGTTGTTTCAAAAGTATCAGAGGAGCTATTTTACCATTTAGATGCTCCACCTCTGAGGATATGTGGGGAAGATGTGCCAACACCATACAACAGAAAGTTAGAGCTTCTGTCTATACCAACACCTGAGAAGATAGCTCAGCAAATTGTTTACTGGGGAAGGGAACATGGAATATAAGGTTGTGATGCCACAGCTGACAGATACTATGGAAGAAGGAAAGATTGTCCGCTGGTTGAAAAAAGAGGGAGAGATAGTTAAAAAGGACGAGCCTCTGGTGGAGATAGAGTCTGACAAGGCTGTGATGGAAGTTCCTTCAATGAAGGAAGGTGTGCTGGTAAAAATATTAGCAGAGGAAGGAGAAGAACTACCTGTAGGAGCTCCCATTGCTGTGATAGAAACAGAGGTGGAAAAAGCCCAGATAACAGCAAAAAAAGTAGAGGAAAAGCCGGCCGAAAAGGAAGAAAAAAAAGAAGAGATAAAAATACCTCAGAAAAAGCCTGAGAAAAAGGAAGCTCTTCCTGAAGGAACAGCGTCTCCATCAGCAAAAAAAACTGCTGCACAGCTTGGAGTAAACATTAAAAAACTTCAGGAAGAAGGAAAACTACCTGTCCCAGCACACGAAAAAGATATTAAAAGTTATTTTTACAGCAGATTTTTCACAAAGTCTGCATTGGAGCTGCTCCAGAGGTATGGTCTATCGCCAGAAGAGGTTTATCAATCTGTTAAAAAAGAGAGAATAGATAAAAAAGCTGTTGAAAAGTATATAAAAGAGAAAAATATCCCTGAAATATCTGCACCCTCTGACATTCAGCGAATACTGATTAAAAATCTGTCAAAAAGCACCCAGATACCTGTTTATCACATAACACATCCCTTTGATGTTAAATACCTGCTTGAAAAAAAAGATTATACCCTCACAACGTATCTGATAAAGGTATTTGGGGATGTTATGTATAATTATCCAGAGTTAAGAACTATTTATAAGGAGGACAGTTTTTATACCTATCCAACATCAAACATATCTGTAGCCATTGCAGTAGATAATGAGCTGTTCAACCCGACAATAAAAAATGTTGAAGATAAAACCCTAAAAGAGATATACGAAAAACTTCAGGAGATAAAAGAAAAAGCAAAAAACAGAAATCTCTCTGTGGAGGACATACAGGGAGCAACATTCTCCATATCTAATTTAGGTATGTTTGGAATAAAACAGTTTGATGCTGTTATTCCACCGTTTCATAGTGGTATTGCTGCGGTAGGAACAGCTGTTGAAGGAGTAATAACAATTACCTTTACATTTGACCACAGAGTTATAAATGGGGCACAGGCTGCTCAATTTGTCATTGATGTTGAGAAAAAAATTCAAGCTATGCGGTCACTCAAATAGTTGCTCAAAAGGTTTTGGCTTTCCAAGGAAATAGCCTTGAGAATAATCTATACTAAGACTCTTTACTGTTTCATAAACATCTTCGTTGTGAACGAACTCTGCTATTGTCTGGATACCAAGCTTCTGGGCGAAACCCACAATAGTTTCAACAATAATCTGGGAGTAAATGTCTGAATCTATATTTTTTATCAGTGAAGAATCAATCTTTATGTAATCAACATCTAATTTTAGAATGTATTCAAAGTTTGAGTATCCAGAGCCAAAATCGTCTATAGAAATCTTTCCACCTAAGTTTTTAACTTCCTTTATAAACCCAGATACTTCTTGAAAGTTTTCTATACCTTCTGATTCTAATATTTCAAAAACAACATTCCGGTTGTAGTTTTTGTTGGAGAGATACTCAAATATCAGCTCGGTAATCTCTCTGTTCTGTATGTCTTTTACAGACAGATTAATAGAAAAACCTTTATCTACATTCTTAAAATTTTCAAAGGATGTTTTTATGACCCTTTTTGCTATTTCAGAGTATAATCTTGCCTTCTTGGATATCTCAAGGAATTCTGAAGGGGGTATAACTGTTCCATCTATATCAATCATTCTTACTAATGATTCATATCTTTCAATTTCTCCTGTTGTATTATTAAAAATAGGCTGATAATAAACAACAATCTTGTTATTTTTTAATGCGTCCTTTATCTTTCTTGTTGTTAGGATATTTGTTTCATAAAGCTCTTTTATTTGAAGTTCTTCCCGATAATGAGCCACAGTTTTTTTATTTTCTTTTGCATATTTTAGAGCCATATCTGCTTTGTTCAGTATATTGTGGTTTTCTAACGATATACCTGCTGTCAAACTTATGTGTATCTCGTTGTCCCTGTATATAACTGGATGTTCATTTATGTAATATATTATGCTGTTGATAATTCTTTCAAACTCCGGAGATTGTATAAATCTCAGAGATAATATACCAAACTCATCACCAGACAGCCTGTAAAGTCTAAAACCTTTCTCTGGAAGGAGATTTTTTATTGTTTCTCCTAATGTTTTTAAGACAAAATCTCCAACCTGATAACCATAAAAATCGTTAATCTCTTTAAAGTCATCTATGTTCAGTATTGCAAGTTTTGGGGATACAACATTTTTTATATCTTCTATCAATTTTATTCTGTTTGGAAGATTTGTAAGAGGGTCTGTATATAACCTTTTTTCTAATTCCTGGTTTAATTTTTTAAGTTCTTTTTCTCTTTTTATCAGGTCTGTTATGTCTCTTTTTATCCCTACGTAGTATTTGTCGTTACCTGATGAGTCCTTTACAGCAAGGGCAACAATATCAAAGAACTTTTCTTCTCCTTTTTTGTCAATACTGCTTCCTAAAAATCTAATCCTTCCTTGTTTTGTGAGTTTTTCCCATACTTCTTCAGGGTTTTTTATTTTTAAAAATTCAGAAAAATGTTTACCTTTGATTTCTTCTATAGTATACCCTAACAGTTCTTCATTAGATTTGTTCTGGGCAACATATCTACCTTCCGAATCTACAATACCAATTGCGTCTAACGTGTTTTCAAAGATTGTTTTGTAAAGTCTTAAACTTTCTTCTTTTTGTTTTTGTTCTGATATATTTCTCAAAATAAGTAAGTATCCCTGTTTGCCTTCATCTAAGTCTACTATAGATACAAAAATGTGGTAATAAGTTTTTTGTCCATTAAATAAAACGGCTGTTCTACCATTTAGGTGTTCAGGTTTTTCTTTTTTTAAAGAATCATAGATGTTTATTTTTTCTTCTGATGATGGTTCTATATGTATTTTTTTTAATAGTTTATGGTTGTTGGAAAACAATACTTTTCCTTTATTGTCTAAGACAGCAATTATGTCAGGAATATTCATTAGAACATTTTTGAAAATGCTGTTTTTCATAATTGATTTTTTTTGCTGATAGAGTATCTAATACTGTCAAACCAGTGAACTGCATCTTCTATGCTGTCAAACATCTTTCCGTAAAAAACTGATTTTTCTCCAGGGGAGTCAGTAAAAAAAACCCACTGATAAGTTTCTCCATAAGGTTCTGAACTAACAGTTATTAACTCAACAGCAACAATTTTGTCTGGATTAAGATAGAGATTATCTTCAATCTCTATAAACATTATAAACTCCTATGCTAACTCTTCTTTTTCTTTTAACTCTTTTTTCTTTTTAATAAACCACCTTATAGATGAATATAATAAAATTACTCCAACAATCAATCCTGAAAACAGTTTTGCCGTGAATGTGTCTACATTCCAGATTCTTACAGCTGAAAACCACAGGAAAACGTATATAAGATAAGAACCGTATAACATAAGAGCAACAGAAAAAGCTTCCCACAGAATTTTTGTAATCATACAGAAAACCTCATAAATTGTTATTGTTATAATCTATTATAATCCATAGAAGGAGGTAAGTATTGCTGATAAAAAAAATAAAAGATATGAAAAATATATCAAAAAAAGTAAAAGAAGAAGGAAAAACTATAGGTTTTGTTCCTACAATGGGTTACCTTCACGAAGGTCATCTATCTTTGATAAGATGCTCAAAAGAGGAAAATGACATAACAGTTGTGAGCATATTTGTGAACCCTATACAGTTTGGAAAAAACGAAGATTTAGACAGATATCCCAGAGATTTAGAAAGGGATTTAAAGCTTTGCAAAAGAGAAGGGGTTGATTACCTGTTTTGTCCCTCTGTAGAAGAGATGTATCCTGGGGGATTTTCAACGTATGTTGAAGTAGAAGGATTAACAGAAGGGCTTTGCGGAAGATACAGACCGAGACATTTTAGAGGCGTAACAACTGTTGTTATGAAGTTATTTAACATTGTGAAACCAGATAGAGCTTATTTTGGAAAAAAAGATTTTCAACAGCTAAAGGTTATTCAACGAATGGTTCAGGATATGAATATGGATATTGAGGTGATAGGATGTCCTATTGTTCGGGAAAAAGATGGATTAGCTCTTTCTTCCAGAAATAAATACCTCTCACAAGAAGAAAGAAAGTCAGCTGTAGCTTTATATAAAGCATTAATGAAGGGTAAAGAGCTGTTTAATAAAGGAGAAACAGACCCAAATAAAATAAAAAAAGAAATGGAAAAGATACTACTTTCTTATCCAGAGGTTAGAAAGGTGCAGTATATAGAGATAGTAAATTCAGAAACCTTAAAGCCTGTTGAACATGTTAAAAAAGGAGATACTATTGCTGTTGCAGTTTTTGTTGGGGACACAAGATTGATAGACAACATACAGCTATGAGGTGAATAATGAAAGTTAGAAACGAGAAAATAATCCATATATTGGATATATTATCCAAATTCCTTCAGGGGAAAGAGGAAGCTTTAAGACTGTCATTGATAACATTCTTTTCCAAAGGTCATCTACTTATAGAAGATCTTCCCGGATTAGGTAAGACCACACTGGCTGTAGGTATCTCTAAAATAACAGGGCTTTCTTTTGGAAGAATACAGGCAACCAGTGATTTACTTCCAACAGACATCACAGGTGTTTCTGTTTACAACAAGCAGACAGAAAAGTTTGAGTTCCATCCAGGACCAATTTTTAACAATGTAGTGCTTGTAGATGAGATTAACAGGGCTACGCCAAAAACCCAGAGTGCTCTTCTTGAAGCTATGGGAGAAAAACAGGTTACTGTAGATGGAGAAACCTATAAACTACCAAAGCCTTTTTTTGTTATAGCTACACAGAACCCTGTGGAGCAGTACGGAACCTTTCCCCTTCCTGAATCTCAGATGGACAGATTTATGATGAAGATTAGCATCGGCTATCCGTCAAGAGAAGCAGAAAGAGAAATTATAAAGGGAGGTAGTAAAAGAGAAGAGCTATACGGTCTACAACCTGAAATGGACAAATCAGAAGTGGAAAAGATACAGGACGAGATAGAGCAGGTATACCTGTCTGATAAGATAATTGATTATGTATTGGATATAGCCCAGATAACCAGAAAGTCTAAATATTTTTCAGCAGGTCTTTCTATACGGGGAACATTAACGATTGTCAGGACGGCAAAAACAAATGCATACTTTAAGGGAAGAGATTTTGTTATACCTGAAGACATAAAAGAACTTTTGCCTTATACTGTTCCTCACAGAGTAATACTACATGAAACTTACGAAAACTCAAACGGCAAGGAGTTAGTGTTATCGGTTTTAAAAGAAATACCCGTTCCAGCTTAATAAAAATTACAAAGGCAGGGTGGATTTTTATAGCTCTTACAGTTTTTTTGGGAATTGCTGCTGTCAATACAGGGAATAATCTCGTCTATCTTATAGAAGCTGCAATGCTCAGTTTTATGATTATATCAGGGATAATTGGGAAAAAGAATCTTGACAGATTAGAAATTAAAGTGAGATTTCCTGATGAAATATTTGCAAACGTTGATTTTCCCATAGAATACAAAGTGAAAAATAATAAAAGGCTATTACCTTCTTTCCTGCTTATTTTAAATTTTGAAGGGAAAAAAATATTAATTCCTTTTATTGAAGCAGGAAAGGAGTATGCTGTTACTACACATTACAGGTTTACAAAAAGAGGCATGCTTGAAATTAAAAATCTCAGTATATGCTCTGTTTTTCCTTTTGACTTTTTCGTCAGATGTGTAGTCTATACAGAATCTATTCCTGTAACAGTTTATCCTTATCCTAAAAGATGTAACATACTACAGGAAAGTGTGGAAATTAAGAAAGGAAAATCATTAGAAGATGGTAAGAGAGTTGGTCTTTATGGAGAACTGATCTCTGTGAGAGATTATGCGAAGGGAGATTCTATTAAATGGATTCACTGGAAAGCTTCGGCAAAAACAGGGAAACTCAAAACAAAGGAATTTTCAGACCTTGGTGGTGAACCTGTTGTTGTAAATTTAGACCAGATTAAAGGTAGTTTAGAAGAAAGAATATCCTGTGCCACATATCTGATACTTGAACTTTATAAAAGAAATATACCATTTGGTCTGAAATACGAAAAAAAACTTATTAAACCTGAACACTCAAAAAAACAAAAAGTAAGAATATTGAGGATGCTTGCTCAGATATGATAAAAGTTAAAAAAGTCGTTTTTTTTATCAGCTACATCATAGGACTTGTTGGATTTATTTCTGTTGCAAAGTATGTAAATCCCGTGTTTTCTCTTTCTTTCCTTGTTATGCTTTTAGTAGGGGGAATATCAGATTTCAAAAAAGGAAGATATTTACCAAGATTAATGCTTAACATTTTTTCTCTAATTGTTGTTCTGTTCTTAGCTGTGAGAGTTAGTTTAGAGAATATGGTTATCCCTGTGGTTGAAACCCTTCTTCTCCTTTTAGGAATAAAGTTTTTGGAGAAAAAAGAGTTTAGAGACTTTATGCAAATATATGTTATATCTATATTTCTACTTGCAGGCTCTGCTCTTCTCAGTATAAACATAACTTTTATGCTCTACTTTTTTGTAATATTTTTTGGGGTTGTTATCTCTGTCATATTACTTACTTATTATTCTCAGGATAAAAATATATCCTTTGACAGGGAGACTTTCCGAAAGCTCATTTTGAATATATCCCTGATCCCTATTGCAGCAATTCCTGTTACTGCTTTAATCTTTACTGTTTTACCAAGAACAGAGTATCCAGTGTTTAATTTTCTTAACACTTCAGGAAAGGGAAAAACAGGGTTTTCTGACACTGTTCAGTTAGGTGATGTTTCAGAAATTCAGGAAGATAGTGCAGTGGCTTTACGGATAAAAACTGATAAAAAGTTGGATTTAGAGAATACATATATAAGAGGTATCACTCTTAACTTTTTTGACGGTAAAAGATGGTATAGAAGAAATCTGTATGAGACTTCTTTCGTCAAAGGAGGTGAAACTGTAGAGCAGGAAATTATTGTTGAGCCTACAGGAAACAGGTTTTTATTTGCGGTTGACGTTCCTGTAAAGATTTTCCGTAAAGATGTCAAGTTAGAAGGGGATAGAGTTTTTGTAAGTTATAGAAGGATTTTTTCCCGTGTAAAATACAGAGCTATTTCAAAATATGGAGGTTATATCGTTTCGTCTGATTTAAACATAAACGACTACTTACAGCTCCCTTCCCATTTAGATAAAAATATTGTGGAACTGGCAAGAAGATTAAAAGGGAAAAATGCAATTGAAACTGTTGTAAATGTGGTTAAATATTTAAAAAGAAACTACCATTATACTCTTAAAAATTTAAGTGTTTCTAATAATCCCCTTTCCAGTTTTCTTTTTGAAAAGAAGGCAGGGAATTGTGAATTCTTTGCTTCTGCAGGAGCTGTTTTACTCAGGATAAATAAAATACCTACCCGTCTGGTGGCAGGATATAGAGGTGTAAGGTATAACGAGGTTGGAGATTATTATATTGTGCCTAACAGATATGCCCACACATGGATAGAAGTTTACATTGATGGAAAATGGGTTAGATACGACCCAACCCCTTCTGTTCCTGTATCTAAAAATGATGGTAAAAATCCAATTATAGATAGGATAAAAAAGATATTAGATGCTGTTGAATATGCTTACATAAATAGTATTGTTGACTTTAACGTGAAAAAACAGATAGCAACGTTCCAATACATTGGAAATATGTTTTATCATATAAAAAGTTTGTTTATTTATGGGATATATTTAGGCATTACAATTGTTATTTTATTCTTACTGTTTAAAGCATTACGCCAGTTTAGACTTCCCTATGAGAAAAAAGTTTTAAACATGTTTTTAAAGAAAATGGAGCAGTATGGTTATACGAAAAAAGAAAATGAAGGATTAGAAGAGTTTGTTGATAGAATAGATGAAAATAGGTTAAGGGAAAAAGCTCTCCAGTTTGTGGTGGCTTTTGAAAATGTTTATTACAGGGATAAAAAGATAGATAAAAATGATTACAAAAGGTTAATTTCTATCATTAGAGATATCTGAATAAAATGTGTATCTATTTTTACCGGTAAATTTAGAATGATACATAGCAAAGTCTGCATGTTTAAGGAAGGTTTCAATGTCCCTGGCATCATCAGGAAGTATAGATATTCCAACACTTGCACTTATAGTTATCTTTTTGCCGTTAATGTTATATGGTTCACTTATGCTGTTTATAATTTTTTCAGATATTTTCTTTAATATCTCTGCCTCTGGCACATCTTCAATCAAAATAACAAACTCATCACCTGCAAGTCTTGCAACAAAGTCACCTTTTCTCACAGATGTTTTAAGCCTCTGTGCAACAAAAACAAGTAGTTTATCTCCATACTCGTGCCCATATGTGTCATTTACCTTTTTGAATCCATCAAGGTCTACAAAAAATAGAGCAATTTTTATGCCTTTCTCATATGCCTTTGTTACAGAGCTTTTTAGTTTTGAAAAGAAATAGGTTCTGTTGGGTAGTTTTGTAAGGTTGTCGTAATATGCAAGGTTTTTAAGCCTTATTTCTCTGTGTTTTCTCTCTGTAATGTCTGAAATCATTATAATGTAGTTTATTATGTCGTTTTTATTTCTCACCTGGATTATAGAAATCAATGCTGGGAACAGCTCTCCATCTCTTTTTACACAGACTATTTCTCCTTGCCACTTTCCCTCTTTTTTTGCATTCTTCCAGGTTATCCAGAAATCATCTTTTGATTTAAATATAGGTAGCTCTGTTATATGCCAGTTAATAAGTTCCCGTTTTTCAAACCCAGTAATCTGAGACAATCCTCTATTTACTCTGAGAACATTTCCCATGTTATCTGTGATTATTATTCCTTCTAAAGCATTATCAAAAACAATTGATGCAAGCTGTAGTTCTTTTTCTGTCAGTTTCCTCTCTGTTATGTCTCTTATTATAAACTGTATGTATTTACTTTCCTTTATCTCAAAAATACTTGCAGATATCTCTGCAGGGAAAGTTGATTTGTCACTTTTAGTAATTTCTGTTTCAAATCGGATAAACCGGTTTATGTATATTCTTTTGAGCCACTGGGGATACGCATTTGAAAACCTTTCACCAAAAATATCTTTAACATTTAAAAACAGTAAATCTGTTTTGGTATAGCCTGTTTTATAAATAGCCCTTTGATTTACGTCTAATATTTTGCCGTCAAGGGTTGCGATAATTATTGCGTCGTTGGAGTATTCAAATAGATTTCTATACCTTTCTTCATTCTCTAATATTTTCTGATACATGTTATGTATGTTTGTGATATCTTGAACCATTCCTAACAAAAATTTATTTCCTTTATGGTCTTCTATTATTTTTACTTTTTCTTTTATTATTTTTATCTCTTTGCCTGTATTGATAGTGTATTCTGCTTCGTATGGAATTAAGTTTTCTACAGCTGCTTTCCTTTTTAAGGTTATCTCTTTCTGGTATTCAGGGGTAATAATCTGGTTAAAATCTTCTAAGTTTTTTATGCATTCTTTTTTATCGCCGCATATGATTTTTAGTGCTTCTTCAGATACATGAAACTTCATGTCTGAAAAGCTAAGTTCCCAGTAACCTACGTTTGCTAACTTCTGGGTTTCATACAGTTTTTCCTTTAACTCTTCTAAACGTTCTTTAATTTTGATTAGCTCATTTTCTTTTTTAAATGCTATCGTAACATCTCGAAGTATACACAAAAGAGCTGGTTTTTCTTCAAAACTGATTAGAGAAGGAATAATTTCAAAGATTTTCTTTTCTCCAGTTTTTGAGGGAATATTTATGTGCAAAGATTTGCGAGAGTTTTTTTGAACGATATCACTAACTAAATTTGTTAATGTTTTCTGGGGTATGAG
>JALSNI010000035.1 GCA_026987075.1 Persephonella sp.
TGCCTGGTGGTTTCCGTATTTTAGTATCACTCCGTCTTCGAAAGGTTTTAGCTTCTGCAGCAGGTCGTAAGGGTCTTTGTACTGCAGAGGTTGTGGATACGATAAAACAGACACTTTTACTTTTATGTTCTTCAGCTCCTCTGGGGAAACAGGTAAAAATCGTGGGTCTGACGTTGCAGCAGCAATAGCATTCTGTATCACATCTTTATACAGTGGTCTGTAGGGCAGTATAGAGCCTATACATCCCCTCAGCTGGTGAGTAGTGGAAACCTCAAGAGTTACGAAAGAAGCTCCTTTTTTCTTCCAGCTGTCATATGGAATCTCTTTCAGGTCTATCTCTAACCCTGTTTTTAGATACTCTTCTATAGCTTTCCTTGCTAGTTTTACAAGTGCTTTTCCTTCTTCTTCTGTTATCTCATCAATAGAAGTAATCAGTTTTTCCATCTTCTACTCCCTGAAGAATATATAACTTCCGTAGCCTACAACAGAGCTTCTATCTCCTGAAGTGTCCCCTGATGTTCTGTAATCTAATACTTTTCCCTTCCATCCTTTCTTTCTTGCGTGGTCTATCACTGCCGAAAGTCCCGTTTTGCCGCAGGCCTCACATCTATCTAAATAAGAAAGGTCTAACTTTTCAACAGCAAGATTACAGTTTATATCAATACTTCTTGCAACATCGTCAGGGTAGTAATGGCTCAGGTCTGTACTGATTACAACAATCACATCTTCCCTGTCTCCTTTTATGTCCTGTATCACTCTTTCAACTATGCTGTAGTGTATCTGGCCGTAAACGACAGGGATTATTGAGAAATTTTCCAAAACAGCCTGCAGAAATGGAACCTGAACCTCAAGGGAGTGTTCCCTCAGATGGGGCACAGTGTTCAGAGTTATAGGAAGATTTTTGTTTTTTAGAACAAACTGCTCAATCTCTTTTTTGTTTACCTTTACTTCTCCAAGGGGAGTAAGCCAGTAATCATAATATCCAAAAGATATTCCCTCAAAAGGCACATAATGGGAAGGTCCTATCAACAAAATAGTGTAATGTTTATCTCTGTCTAAATTTAGAAACTGTTTATAGCTGTAAGCGGCAGTCTGTCCTGAATATATGTATCCTGCATGGGGTGAGACAACTGCTTCAGGTTTATATGGGAACAGCTGTGCATTTTTTAGAAAATGATTTATCATTTTTGACAGTTCAACAGGGTCTGCTGGATAGAACATATCGCTGACTGC
Organism: Persephonella sp.; assembly: GCA_026987075.1. Classification (GTDB taxonomy): domain Bacteria; phylum Aquificota; class Aquificia; order Aquificales; family Hydrogenothermaceae; genus Persephonella_A. The sequence goes on from JALSNI010000035.1 coordinate 1,234, forward strand.
AGGTTCTCTCACTGTGAGTGCCATTTTTATTCCCCCTTTTTCTAACTAATATTGTTTACTTTTTCAGTTTTTCAAACTCTTTAGTTTTCTGGTATATAAAAATTAAGATTTCTGCCACAGCTTTGTAGAGTTCTGGCGGAATTTCCCTGTTTATCTCAATCTGTGAAAGTGTTTCAACTAAAACAGGGTCTTCCTTTATGGGGATGTTGTTTTCCTTTGCTATCTGGATTATCTTTTCTCCTATGTATCCTTTACCTTTAGCAACAACTTTTGGAGCATTATCTTTTTTCCTGTCGTATCTTAAAGCAACAGCTTTTTTATCTTTCATATTTTTAATCTCAGGAAATCTTCATCTATAAATTTTCTTTCTTCTGGAGCTTTTTTCAACATCTGTGTGTGAATGGAAGAAAAACCGTATTTTTTTAGTTTTTCTATTAGAGTATCTATATCTTTCTGGATAATTTCTTTTAAGCTTTCATTTTCAATGAACAGGTTTATATTAAGTTCTTTTCCAAATAAGAATATACCAGATACTATTCTGCCTAAATTTTTTAGCTCTAAATCTATTCTGCAAAAGTAAAGGTTTTTTCCTTTTTTACTTTTTTTAAAGAAAATGTCTCCCCTTTCCATCTCGTCCCACAGAATAGGGATAAAGGTAAATACACTTCCTGTAAGCTTTGACAGAAGCTGATAAGAGTCTATCGTTTTTATAATCTTTTCCCTTTCTTCTGGTAAAGTAGAGAAGGCCATGTATTTAAAATCATTTTTTATCTGTTCAAACTTTCTGTTTTTTATTTTGTTTTCATAAAATATTCCAGAGTTCAGGATAATCTGCTGGAATTTTGATGGTTCTAAATCCTTTATGCTGGTAAAGGCATTCTTTATGCTGTTTGGAAAACTGTTGTTTTTCAGTATTGAGATTAGTAGCTGTGAGAGCATAGACCGTTCTTTCTCTGTGAGAGAAGATGTGCTCATGGAAAAAATCTGGCTGAGAAGGACATTTTCCATTTCTGTATTTTTCAAAGATGTGATTAGCTCATCAATTTTTAGCTGCTGCAGGTTCAGTAGTTGAACAGCAGTATTATTTTTGTCCAAAATTCCTACAACCTGTATCTTCAGTCTGTGCTGAGGGGAAGTGTCAAGTATTTTCAGAAGAAGGGTTGTGTCCTTTTGCAATGGAATGTCTGTTTCTACAGTCAGAAGACCTCCCTTCATTCTAAGAACAACACCACCTGTTGGCAGAATGTCTATCACTTCAGCTTTCACAGTTTCTCCTGCTTTTAGATGGATAGACTTTCCTAAAGGCTTTACAATCTGGAAAAATTCGTAATTAGAAATAAGAGGTTTAAAATTAATCATAATAAGCTCCAGAGAGCTACTTTTTGTAAACCTTCCTCCTGAACAGGTCCTTTGGAGATGCTATTCTGTCAAGAAATAGTTTTCCTATAAGGTGGTCCATCTCGTGCTGTATCACCACTGCTTCGAATCCTTCAGTGTCAAAGGTTATAGTATTGCCGTTAATATCTTCAGCTTCTACCTTAATCCAGTAATGCCTCTTCACGTTTCCTGTAAAGTCTGGAACAGATAAGCAGCCTTCCCTTATTATTATCTCTCCATCATGGGCAATTATTCTGGGATTAGACAGAACCATCAGACCGTGGTTGAGTTTGTTATGTTTATGTTTATACTGGGAAGCGTCTACTATGATTGTCTGAATGTGTCTGTTTACCTGTGGAGCAGCGATTCCTACTCCTGCAGGGGAATTTCTCATTGTGTAAAGCAGTCTGTCAACAAAATCTTTAAACTCTCTGTCAAACTGTTGGACAGGCTGTGAGATTTTTTTCAGTCTTTCGTCTGGATAAGTCAGTATCTGAAACTTTTCCATCACATCTCCACGCTCTCAACCTTTTCAATGGAAATGTCTATATTAAGCTCATCTTTCAGTTTTTCAATCTCTTGTTGCAGGTCTTCCAGGTTTAAATTTTCGGGAAATTCAACCTGAGCTATCAGAACGTATATGTCTGGAGTTTTTTCTGTTCGCAGGTCAGATATGTTTATATTTCTGTCTGCAAGGAGTTTCGCTACCTTATAAACAATACCCGGTTTATCTCCACCGTAA
>JALSNI010000036.1 GCA_026987075.1 Persephonella sp.
CGTTTTCATAAGCATAAGACCAGTTGCTTATCTGCTCTCCACTTCCTATGTGAACAGGTGATAAGGTGACAAGTTTATACTTCATCTGTTTTCCTCCTGAATAAATAAAGGAAAGGCTAAGCCATACTGGTATATGGGAATTTCGTTTATCTCTTTTGCTTTATAAAATTGACCATAGAATCTTTTAGGAGTTTTAACTTTTAGCACAGAGCCTTCTTTGAGATATAAAACTTTATCTTTCCAGATATCTACCTTTTTAAAGCTGTAGTTGTTATCTACTGCTCCCTGAAAGGTAAAAATTTCATAAAAGCTGTCTGATAGGTTATAGGTTGCCGGTTCAGGAATAAAGGGAGATAAAGAGATAAATCTATCATTCTGATTGTTGAAATATTTTTCTATTTCTGAAAACTCTTTAAACTCTCCAAAAATAACTCTTCCATACCCAACAGACCTGTTTCCTCCAAGTCCTATGTCTTGAATCAGAGAAAGGGCTGATTTAATTTCTTCTAATTTTTCATCTTCAATGGCTATCAGTAGATAAAACTCCTTCACAGCTGTAATTTCTTCAAAGAATAGCTCTCCAGAGCCTTCTGTAGAACCTGTAACTCTATCAATAGATGCGTGGGGAATTATGTTTCTTTCGTAAAGGTCGGACTTTCCTACAGATTTTTTGTCAAGTTCTCTGTGCAGTTCATATTCGTTTTTTATCTTACCTTCTAAAACTTTAATCAGGACATCAAGAGGAATGTAATTTATTTTCTTTAGTTTTTTGTGGTCTAAGGAGTTGTCTTCTACTCTTAATGGCTTCAGGTGCGGTCTTGGGAAAAGATAATTCCCATCTGTTTTCGGAAGTAATGAGCTTACCAAGAAAGGCGGATTTTCAGATAGATACTGGTTTAGTAGCTGGTTCAGTTTGTCTTCCCCGTAAAGAAGTCTGTAAGCCCAGCATATTCCACCAAAGATTGTGTAAGAGGAGGGATAATCTCTAAAGATGGATACTGGTGCTGCGTCTACTCTGTATATCTTCATAGTTTAACCACCATTAGGCAGATTTTTTACTTTGTCAAACTTATTTATTAATTCTTCTACTGTCTCAAAAGGTAGGGAAGGAATTTCTTTATCTGGTCTTATATAACTGTCTTTGTCTTTGAACGATACTGTTATCTTTTCAAATTTTACTCTTCCATTTCCTCTTGAACCCCCTCCCCCTAAATAGTTATCCTCAAGTCTTTTCATTCCTTCAAACACGATTTTTAATCTTTCGTGGTCTTTATCATCAAAAACTTCATATATTATCTCAACTTCAAATTTAGAACCAGCTGGAACTCTTTCTTGCTGTCTGGGATTTGCTGTGGAAGTTATCCTATCTATTGCGTTTTCTGTTTTTATCTCTGTGTATAGCCCTGCTCCCAGTTCTTCTTCCCATTTTTGTATTGTATCTGCAGTTGGATAGGCATCAAAAAACTTTATTCTTACGGGACCTGCTTTGATATTTCCTGAATCTTTTGCTCCTACACCAAAAATTACTGCAACATCAGATAGGGTACCGTCATCTAACGTATATTTTATTTTTCCTTCTATTTCACCTTTATCGTTTGGTTTTGCTTCAACCAATCCATATCTCCACTCAAGTAAACTTCTTATTTTTCCTTTGAGAGAAGAGCCGGGAATGTAAGGCATGCCTTCCTTTATTTTTCTTCCGTCTGGCAGGTTTATAGAAACTGGAACTTTTATAACAGGGTTATCAATTCCTCCTATCTCAAAACTTTCCTTTGAACCTCCAATGTGAAGACCAGTGATGCATATAAGATTTGCTTTTATCGTGTAAACACCTTTAAACTGAAAGTTCATTTTTGACCCTCCTTTTTATTCGTACTGTTTGTTGTATGCAACAATTGCCGTCATAAAGTCTTCAAAGGCTTTAAAGTCGTTTTTATCAGAGCTGTCTTTAAGTTTGTCTAAGCAAGCGATTAATAATTCATAAAAATTTTTGGGCATTAAATCTCTTCCCTGTGCATAGGCAAGTTTAGGATAAAGGAGATATAGTTCTGTGTTGTCCGTTGTTATTTCCTTTTTCCTTTTTTCGCAGATATCTCTAACTTCAGCAAATATTTTTCTTAGTTGGGAGGTTTTCAGCTCTGGGATTCTCCTATCTTGTTTGTGCTGGTCTTTCAATTGACGGGTAATTCTATCAGCCCAACCATCTGGTGGAGCAAATACTTCTGGTTTTAAAACTTCTGAAAGCTTGCGAGCTTGAGATATCTTGTTTTTTATTAGTGTTATTTCATCCTGATGTAGGTGATTTCCCATAACCCAACCTCCTTTTTAAATTAAAAAACTACTTTTGCCTATATTTATGACATCTATTTTCTTGTTTTTAAGGAAGCATAGTTAACGATAAATGTTAACGATTTAAAGTTGTTTTTATCTAATAAAAATTTTGCAATCTTTTCCTTTAGCTCTTCATTTTTGATATTTCTCGCTACATAATACTGGGCATAGGGATAAAACATAGGATTTTCTTCTTTAGAGTAAGGGAATAAAATACCTGTTTCTGCACTGTCTCTGTCTTTCAAAAACTGTTCTTTCAGTCTGTGGACAGCATATATAAATCCTCTTTGAAGTTTACTATCTTTGATGTAATTTACCCATTCCTGAGCTATATTTTTAACTTCTTCAAGTCTGTCCCAAACGAACAAGTCTCCCATTATACATATTCTGTTTCTTCCGCTATCTTTGGCTTTTTTTTCAGCATTACCTGCAATGTCTGCACTCACTCTGATAGGGAATTTTGGTTTAGTCTGAACATAACCTGCTGATATTGTTACATTAGGATTATTACAGGTATATCTTTTAAACTCTTCCCAGATTTTTACAGCTAAATCCACTCCTTTATCCCATGGTGATACAATAAATACATCATCTCCACCAGAATACAGAATATAAAACAGATTTTTTATTTTTGGTTTTTGTGGGTGTTTTTCTGTTAAATCATCACATATTCTGTTTAGATAACCAGAAAAGAACAGGTCTAATGTTCTGCTTAATGTTGCAATTCTTGATATTGATATTTTATTTCCAAGACCATTGCTGAATAACTTTCCAAGATTGTCAACGTCCATTCTGAGAATACCTATCCTCTCATCGCCGTCAGACTGTTTAGCTAAATATGTAAATGGAGCTATCTGACCTTTGTGTATTGTTTCTTCTTCTTCAGTCTCTTCAGGGAATAAATCTTCTAAAGCTTCAGGAACGGTCTTTCCTATAAACTTAAAGCCAGTAGAGTTTTCTTCAAATTCTGTATCATTTATTTTGAGAATTTCTGTTATTTGAGGATTGTTTGCTAAATCTTTTAATTCTTTTTCGTCAGTTATTAGATAAACAGCTCCGAACTCTTTAAAGCTGATAATCTTTTTTCCATCTATAGACTTTCTGGAAAAAGCTAATAACTGTGTTCTGGGCAGATAATGACCTATATCTTTGAATTTTGAACATATATCACATATCTCTTCATCTCCTGTCAAATTTTCATCTATCAGGTATGTCTGACATACAGGACATCTCTTTTTGTTGGAATGTATGCTGTTAGACCTTTTGTTCAGATACTCAAATATTTTTCCTGTTTCTATCAGATTTGAAAATTTTTGTTTTTTTGCATTGTCTAAACTTTCGTTTAGTTTGTTTAAAACTGTGCTGTAATCTTCCATCATCTCAACGGGAGAGTATTCATACATGCCTACAGACAGACCAATGTCAGCTTCAAACTTTTCTGACAAAAATTTGTTTATTTTTTCTTTTATTTCGGATAGTTTTTTCCTATTTTCTTCAGTATTTGCAACTATAATCTCAAATATTCCTCCACCGCTATAAAGCAGATTTGACAGTGGATATTCAAGCTGATTTATGATGTATCTGGAGAGGATTTCCCACAGCATTACAATATAAAAACTTCTACCTCTCAGAACTTTGGCTGTGCCACCTTTTCCCTGATAAACCCGGTATATAAATTTTTGTATTCCGCTGATATCTGCTTTCAGATGGAGAATTATCTTTTTGTCTCGGAAATTTTCTTTAAATGTGTTCAAACTACTCTGGGTAAAAGCAGAAGGGTCATAATCGTAAAAGATAGATGCTACTGCAGACAAAACCCTTGAATGGTCAAAAAGAGATATGTCTGGATAGTGTTTTCCGTAATTTTCTTTGTCGTAGGTTGAAGCTGGAATACACCACAGATATTTATAAAACAGGTGGTATATTAGACTGAAAACCCTTTCTGGATTTTCTGAAAATTTTAGTTTTGAATTTTTTAGTTTTTGATTAAACTCTTCAACAAATTTCTCCCAGTGTTCAGAGTAAGAACCTAAAACTTTTTCTTTTGATTTGCTTTCTTTTTCTATATCAACAAATGCATTTTCTAAATCAATGGGGAATATGTCCTCAGATAAGTTTAAAGGAGCAACTTTATAAAAATAATTCTTCTTTTTGTAGTCCTTCCCAATGTTTAAGTTCTCAAAAATACTTCTAAGTCTTGGATTTTCTTCTGCAAATTTTTCAAATGCCTTTCTGTCCTGTTCAGAGATATAATCAGTATTTAATTCCATAGGAATGTCTTCCCTTTCTGATGAGGAAACCCAGTCGGCTTTTTGCATTAAATACTGAAAGTTATTTTTTGGTTTATGATGGTAAACTCCTTCTATTATTACTTCAATCTCATCAGGAGAAAATGTAGAACTTAATCCTTCGTTTAGCTCTGATTTTACTGCTATGTATGAATACAGTGCATGCTGATAACCAAACTCTTTTGAATATACATCTTTGTTTAAAAGTTGATGAAATTCTTGTGGCACATTTTCTTTTTTGGGATTTGCCCTTTGATAAAACTTCCCTATGTCGTGGAACAGGCCGGCTAAGGCTATAAGATACTTCTCTTTTTTTCCTCCCATGGCACCCCTCTCGTGGATTATTAAAACATCAAATAAAAAAAACTGTCAACTATTAATAACGAAATAAACCCTCAGAGTCTGACATTAATCGTCAAAAAAGTCGTCATCATCAAACAGGTCAAGAAGATTTTCCTCCTCCTCTTCCTCTATTATTCTTTTCATTTCTTCATCTTCAGGGTCTTTGTGTGTAAAAAGCCAGTAATCAAACCAGTCTAATCCGGAAAAGAGTATGTAGATGATTAAAAATATGAGGATTAAAGCCAGCAGTTCCATCTTTTTACCTCAAGGTTTTATATGTATAAACGATAAAAAGAGCAGATTTATGACGTCAGTATCTTATCCCTGAGGAACTCAACGGTAAGCTTGAACTTTCTGTCCTTTTCCATTGTTTTTTCTACTTTGTCAATGGCATTTATAACTGTTGTGTGGTCTTTTTTCTTGAAAGCTTTTGATATTTCGCTGAGGGATTTGTCTGTCAGGTATCTGGAGAGATACATGGCTATCTGCCGTGCCATTGCAACTTTCTTTTTCCTTGAGTTTCCTAATATCTCGTTTATGTTTACTCCAAAGTAATTTGCAACCTCTTTCTGTATTTTGTCTATGGAAAGGCTTACTTCCATCTCCTTTATTTCAAACAAATCTTTCAGCAGGTCTCTTGCCATGTCTAAGGTAATTGTTCTTCCAAGCAGTTCACTGTAGGCCTTTAGCTTGTTCAGTGAGCCTTCAAGTTCTCTGACATTAGAGTTAATAGTTTTTGCTATCAGCAGTGAAACATCTGAAGGCAGGTAAATACCCATCTCTTTTGATTTTTTTCTCAGGATAGACAGTTTTGTTTGAAGGTCAGGGGCTTTGACTTCAACGACAAGACCGCTGGCAAAACGGCTTCTCAGCCTTTCCTGAAGACCTTTTAGATTTTTGGGAGGTGTATCTGATGATAGGATAACCTGCTTACCTATCAGATGAAGGGCATTAAATATGTGATACAGCTCTATCTGCGTTCTCTCTTTACCCTGAAGAAACTGAACGTCATCAATCAGAAGAAGGTCAACATCCCTGTATCTTTTTCTAAATTCAAGAATACTGCCGTTTCTCAAGTAATATATAAGCTCTGACATAAATGTGTCTGCTGTAGTGTATATGATGTTTGCTTTTGGATTTTTTGAAAGGACGTAATGGGCTGTTGCATGGAGAAGATGTGTTTTACCCAGTCCAACTCCTCCGTATATAAACAGGGGATTGTATATTTTCCCTAAGTTTTCAGCAACGGCAATACACGCCTGATAGGCAACTTTGTTGCAGTTTCCGATTATCAGATTGCTGAAGGTAAACTTTGGATTGAGATTTGTCAGTCTGTAAGGTTTGTTGTACTCTTTCTTTATTTGCTCTACTTCTGTTTCTATCTGTTCTTCGTCGTTGGATACGACAAGTATCTCAAGGTTTTCTCCTAAAAGGTCAGCGGCAGATTCTCTTATGTCGTCAAGGAGATTGGACTCAAGCCATTCTTTATACACAATGTCTGGGGTTGAGATAAACAGCTGTCCATTTTTATACTCTGCTTTTTCAATTCCTTTCAGCAGATTAAGGGTTGACCTGTCCACCCTCCGTGAAATGGACGAAAGTATTGAACCCCAGATGTCCAACTATTTCACCCCTCTTTGTTTGCTTGGGAGAAGATTATAGAAGATTTGTTAAGAAATTTTAAAGAAAAATTTTTTTGACTTTCAAAATCTGTGTGGTAAAATCTGAAATATTTATATATGAAAAATCTGATTAATAACCTGTTATAAAGCCTGTAAATCCTTGATTTTTTTATATTTCGGCGTAAGTGTGTCTGAACTTTAATTTTTCGGATATTTCTGGGATAGATACTCCTTCAGCGCCTGAACGTCAGAGGTTATAACAAATACTTCCTGAACTGTTGAACCTTTTTTTAGAAGTAGTTTTGCCCCTGAATTTGTTTCATACTGGAACGTTAAGCGGGGATTTCCCGGCTGACCCTTTGGGGTCGTTTTAATCCTGCCGGGAATGATAGACTTTACCAATCCTTTCTTTATTAAATCCTGAAGAAGCTCTTCCCCGTCTTCTATAATGTGGTGTTCTTTTTTTATGCCCTTTTTCCTGTATTTCATCTTAGAACGGTTTGTCTGGAACTGATTCCCAGTCTTTCAGGAATCTTTCTAAACCAATGTCTGTCAGTGGATGTTTTATTAGCTGGGATATTACCTTGTAAGGAATTGTTGCAATGTCTGCTCCAATAAGGGCTGACTCAATGACATGCATTGGATTTCTGATGCTTGCAACAATTATCTGTGAGTTAAAACCATAGTTGTCTATAATTGTTCTAATCTGGGATATAAGCTCCATTCCTGTGTGACTTATGTCGTCAAGTCTTCCTACAAATGGTGATATGTATGAAGCTCCTGCTTTCATTGCCAGCAGTGCCTGAGCTGGAGAGAACACTAATGTTACATTTGTTTTTATTCCTTTGTACTCAAAGTATTTAACAGCTTTCAGACCGTCAATGGTGACAGGTATTTTTATAACTACATTTTTTCCCAGCTGTGCAAGCATCTCACCTTCTTTTATCATTCCTTCGTAATCTGTGCTTGCCACTTCTAAAGATACAGGTTTGTCAGGAATCTCTTCTAAAATCTCTTTTACCACTTCCATAAACGGTCTGCCTGTTTTGGCAATCAGGGTCGGGTTTGTTGTAACACCGTCAAGGATTTTCAGCTCGTTTGCTGCCCTGATTTCGTTAATATCTGCCGTATCAATAAAGAACTTCATTTACTGACCTCCATAAAGGGTTTTTATTCTTTTATATTCATCTAAAAATCTTGTTTTTAGCCAGTGTCTGTCTAACCACTCTATAGGGTGAACCTCCAGTCCCTGAACTAAAACTCCAAAGTGTAGATGGTCTCCTACAGCAAGACCTGTTGTGTCTGTTATACCTATTTCTGTTCCTCTAACAACTTCATCCCCTTTGTTTACGTGTATCTCCGCAAGGTGGGAGTATATGGTAAACACACCCATTCCATGCTCTATAATAATAGAGTTTCCGTATATACCTATAAAACCAGTATAAACAACCTTACCGTCTTCTGCTGCCTGAACAGTGGCGTTTTTTATGGAGGCAAAGTCCATCCCTTTGTGGTAAGCATCAGCTCCTTTTATTATCTTTCCTTTGTATCTGTATTTTCTGTAATCTGCAAAGCCCCCAAGCATTTTTGAGTTTTTCAGCTGTAAAAAATTACTGTGAAACAGAGGCTGTTTTATGCTCACATTTGAAGTTATTTTATGTATCAGGTCTTCGTTTTTCTTTCTAACCTCTACATTTACATATTTAAACAGCTCTGCCGGGTCAGATATCTCTCTGTCTGAAAGTGGTCTTACCTTTGTTTCTATAAATTCGTCAGACAGATTAATCACAGACCTTCTGTATTTTTTTCTTTTAAAGTAATATCTGAGGGCGTGGGATGTCTTGTTTCCTGCTCTGTCAACAGCAAAAACAACGATAGATTTTTTCCTGTTCCAGTAATAGGGATAAGGAAAGGCACAGCCGTATATGTTTTTGTTTTCTACTATACCGTTGAAACATTTAAACTCAAGGTTTCCTACTTTTACTCCAGTTTTGACCACGTCTGATGATGTTCTGTAAAAGACAAATCCTGTTCCCCCGTTCATTATACCTGCAGGAGAAGAAAGAATACTGAGGGTTGGAGGTGTAAGATCAACCTTTACTTCGTATGTGATGTTTTTTGTGTTTTTCAGCAGTGAGCTGTCCTGTGCAACTATAGATATCTTTGCCTTGCCCTCTGTAAGTCCGTATTTTCTTGCATCAATCTTCAGGGAATACTCTTTTTCTTTCAGTCCTGTTGGAAATTCTAAATCTTCAAGGATTTTTATGTTTTTGTTTTGTATAAGAAAAACCTGAACTGCTTTTATTCCCGGTTTGTCGTCAATTATTTTGAACTTTAAGGTTGTGTCTGAGCCTATGTACTGGGGTTTTTTCTCGAATACTATTTTTGGTGGCTGGAAGTTTATAACGCCGGTAAAATAAAAGTAGCCGCCTGCAGCGGCTAACAGAACTATCAGAATGAGAAATAGTTTTCCTTTCAACGAGACCTCCTTATATACCTTCTGTTATTCTTTTTTCTATGAATGTCTTTCTTGCAAGGTATCTGTTGTATGCATCAAGGTATGCCTTTACGCTTGCCTCTATAATGTCTGTTGATGTTCCCCTTCCTGAGCTTATTGTTCCGTCAAAATCTACCACAACCCTTACTTCACCCATTGCATCTTTGCCAGCACTGAGCGACCTGATTGTGTAGTCTTTCAGTCTTCCAGTGATACCTAAGGCTTTCTCAAGGGCTTTCAGAGCACTGTCTATCGGGCCGTCTCCTGAAGATGTTGCTATTATCTCTTCTCCATTTTTTTCTATTTTTACTGTTGATGAAGGTATTGCACTGTTTCCGCTGAGAACATGGAAGTATATCAGCTTCACCTCTTCGTAGCTTTTAAACAGCTCGTCCAGTATCAGTGCTTCTATGTCTTCGTCAAACACTTCCTTTTTCTTGTCTGCAAGTTTTTTAAACTTTTCAAACAGCATTGTTATCTCTTCTTCAGAAAGATTTTTGTATCCAAGCTCTTCTAATCTTGCCTTAAATGCGTGTCTTCCTGAGTGTTTACCTAAAACTATCTTTGATTCTGGAACGCCAACATCTTCTGCTCTCATAATTTCGTAGGTTTCCCTGTGGGCAAGTATTCCGTGCTGGTGTATTCCTGCTTCGTGGGCAAATGCATTGTCCCCAACAATTGCCTTGTTAGGCTGGACAAAACTGCCAGTTATCCTGCACAGAAGTCTGCTTGTTTTATAAATCTCTCTGGTGTTTATGTTTGTGTAAATCTCTTTAAAGTAATCTTTTCTTACCTTTATTGCCATTACTACTTCTTCTAATGCTGCATTTCCTGCCCTTTCTCCAATCCCGTTAATGGTAACGTGTGCCTGTCTTGCTCCATTTTTTATAGCTGAGAGGGAGTTTGCAACGGCAAGACCAAGGTCGTTGTGGCAGTGAACAGATATGACAGCCTTATCTATGTTTGGAACATTATTTTTTATGTCTGCTATCAGCTGACCAAACTCTTCTGGTATCGCATAGCCTACTGTGTCTGGAACGTTTATCGTTTTTGCTCCTGCATCTATTACAGCTTCAAAAACTCTGAAAAGAAACTCCCTTTCAGAACGGAATGCATCTTCTGCAGAGAACTCCACATCGTCTGTAAAATTCCTTGCAAACTTTACAGCAGATACTGCCCTTTCTATAACCTGCTCTGGCGTCATTTTCAGCTTATACTCCATGTGTATGGGAGATGTAGCAATAAATGTGTGTATCCTTTTCCTCTCTGCTGGGGCAAGGGCTTCTCCTGCTTTTTCAATGTCTGATTCAAGGGCTCTTGCAAGAGAGCATACAGTAGAGTTTTTTACAGTTTCTGCCACCGCATTAACAGCTTCAAAATCTCCCGGTGATGCAGCTGCAAATCCTGCTTCTATAACGTCAACTCCCAGTTTTTCTAACTGCTGAGCCATGGTTACCTTTTCTTCAACAGTCATGGAAAATCCTGGAGCCTGCTCCCCATCTCTCAGTGTTGTATCAAATATGATTAACCTGTCCATTGTTTCCTCTCCTAATCAGTAATGATTACTAATAAGTAATCTAATGCAAAAATCTTCTGCTGACAATACTATTTTAACACTTCAGGTTGTGTATTCTGCATTTATTTCCACATACTTATACGTCAGGTCGCAGGTGTAGTAAGTCCAGTCTGCATCTCCCCTTTCTAAATAAAGGTCTATAACAACCTCATCGTTTTCCTTCAGATACCTTACAGCCCCTTCTCTGTCAAAAGATACAGGCTCTCCGCTGTAAATCAGAAAATCTCCTATGTAGAGCTTTACCCTTGAAAAATCTATATCTAAGTGAAGCTGACCTACAGCAGAAAGTATTCTGCCCCAGTTTGGGTCGTTGCCGAACATGGCTGTTTTAAAAAGGTTAGAGAGGGCTATGGCTTCTCCCACTTTTTTTGCTTCTTCCCTGTCTTTTGCATTAAACACATTTATCTGGATAAGTTTTGTTGCCCCTTCTCCGTCTTTTACAATCTTCTTTGCCAGATTTGTAGCAACCTCAAGGATTTTTTTGGCAAAGGGGGTTTTGTTTTCTTCTGTTATTTTCAGTTTTCCCTCCCCTGTTGCTACTATCAAAAAGCTGTCGTTTGTGCTTTCACATCCGTCAACGTCTATAGAGTTAAAGCTTCTTTCCACAACAACTTTCATAACCCTGTCAAGGAGATGTTTATCTATCTGAACATCTGTGAATATGTATGCCAGCATTGTTGCCATGTTAGGGTGTATCATTCCGGCACCTTTTGCTATCCCCCATACCTTGAAGCTTTTGCCGTCTATCTCTCCTTCCGTCTGGTAGTATTTTTCAAAAGAGTCTGTTGTTGATATGGCTCTGCTTGCTGTTTTCAGGTCTAAATCTGTTAAACTGTTGCAGGCTTCTTTTATACCTTTTTCTACCTTCTCCATCGGGAGCTGAACACCTATCACACCTGTTGAGAAAACAAGGGCAGGTTCATCTATATCTAAAAGTTCTTCAACTATCTGGGCCATTTTTTCTGCATTTTTCAGTCCTTCTTCACCTGTTGCTGCATTGGCATTTCCGCTGTTAACCACGATGGCAGATATCCTATCTGTTGTCTGGGATATCATTCTGTCGTATATTACAGGGGCTGCAGCAAGGGAGTTCTGTGTCAGGACAAGACTGTAAACAGAAGGAGGGAATTTCAGGACAAGTATGTCGTAATCACCTGAAGGTTTTATACCTGCTTTTGCCACACCCATCTTAATGTTCATGCTCAACCTCCAGCCTGCTTTCCCTTTTCAGTCTGTAGTTCATCAGATTGTCAGACCTTCTTCCTAAGTAACCAAAATCCCACAGAGAAATATAAGGATAATCAAAGCCTTCCCAGTGGTAAAACTGCGTCTCTTCTAACCTTTCCCTTACAGCTTCTGGGGTGAAGGGCATTTTTTCTGTTAGTATCTGCAGTACTCTCTCTTCTGTTATTCCTCCCTGTATGCTTTTTTTGGTCTGGACTTTTCCTCTAAAGCCCTCAAATGTTCTACTGTCTTCCATCCATAGGGTTGTCCCAAGAGCGTAGTTACAGGAAAGGGCAAGTCCATCAGAAAAAGGAGTGATAACAATGCTGTTTTCAGCTTTTAAGAACATTTCCTGAAGCTCTTCATCTGTTATGTGGTCAACGATGTCTTCACCAATAAGAATGATATTTTTTATCTTCCCTTCTTTTATCTTTTTAATCACTTCAGGAAGATAAACAAGCTCAAGGCTGTTTATCAGGCCTATTCCGTTTGCTTCCTGAGGAAGTATAAGGACTTTGGCTCCTGTCTTTTTGTGGATTTCCCCAAGGAGTTTTCCAAATTTATAGGCTTTTTCTCCTTTCAGCGTTGTTGTTGAATAAACAATAACAGTTTTTTCGTCTGCTTCCACATCCTCTGTGGAGATTTCTTCGGGTTTTTTATTTATTATCTGTGGATAAAGCTTGTTTATGTGGAGAGGTTTTTCTCCTATGAAGGTAATCTGTTTATCCTTTCCTGTTTCAAATCCTTCATTGTAGTTTTTGTGGAAAAGATATGTAATGACAGGGTTTGTGTCTGACACATCGTTTCCTATAACGATAATCTTTTCGGCATTTAAAATCTCATCTTCGTCAGGTAACCTGTAAAGACCAGATGTTTCCATAAAGCCT
>JALSNI010000037.1 GCA_026987075.1 Persephonella sp.
AACATAGCCCTTAATACTGTAAGAAGTGGTGAGGAAGTATGGGAACTCTTCAGAGAGCTCCACAAAGATGAAGCATTTGAACTTCTCACAAGGATACTTGAGCACGCAAAATTTGTGGAGGAAATCATTCAAGTTATGGAAGGAAAAGGTAGCTTTGTTCCATCAGACCACACCCAGTGTAATTTAGGAAAGTGGTTATACACTGAAGGAATTGCAAAGATTAACAAGTTAGGAGGAGAAGCTGTTAATCTTTTAGACAGGCTTGAAAAAATTCATGCTAAATTCCATCAAACAGGTATAGAAGCTATAAAACTTCAAGAAGAAGGAAAGTATAAAGAAGCTCAGAAGATGATTAATGACCTTGCTGAGATGTCCAGAGAAATAGCAGACATACTGGTTAAACTATACAGGATTATGTCTGAATAAGGTGCATATATTGGCCAGCAGAATAAAACTGATATCAGGGTTACTACTACAGATTCTAATAATAGGTGGGGGGAGTTTTTTTCTTTATGAAAACATAGCTGACTGGACACTCTTTGTTATTGTAGTGTTTTTAATCTCTTCATTAAATCTTTTTGCAGGATACATATATGGTAAAAGCCTCCTAAAAAAACTGATAAAACATCTTCAAAACAACAATTTAAAAAATTTACCACCTGAAGAGGAGTATGTAGAGATACTGAAATATTTAGAAAACACCTCCAGTCAGCATATTAAAAAAGAAGTTTCATTAAACTTGACACCTTTTATTGAGTATCTGAAAAAACTTTTGAAATTCAAAAACAGCGTAAAAGGAATTCAGAAAGCCGTTTTGAATCTTTCTATGTCTTCAGAAATACTTTCTTTAGTTGTTATAAACATCGGTAATCACATAAAAAACGTTAGCAGGCATTTTATAAAAGTAAAAGACAGTGTCGTAGATAGCTCCAGAGCTATGCATGGTTCTATACAGGAAGTTGAACAATTTTCTGAAGAAATAATAAACCTGAAAGAGGAAATGGAACAGTTAGTCGCAAGGTCTGAAGACATAAAAAATATCGTCAACACGATAAAAAGTATTGCTGACCAGACAAATCTTTTAGCCCTTAACGCTGCTATAGAAGCTGCCAGAGCAGGCGAAGCAGGTAAGGGATTTAGTGTTGTAGCTGATGAAGTTCGTTCCCTTGCTAATAAAACAAAACAGGCAACCAATGAAATATCAGACATTGTAGAAACAATAACTAAGTTAATAGATAAACTTACGAAAGACCTTAACAACAAAGTTGAAAGGGCATTAGAGATAAGGAAGAGTATCCAATCATCAGAAAGTTTTATAAAAAGTATAAACAAAGAGATATCTGAAATGACACAGATGGCCACAGAAATACATCTTTTGGTAGAAGACCAGGAAGAAGTTATTGACTACATAAAAAGCCAGATAATAAAAATAAACAAAAATGTGGATGAATCTTATGAAGTCTGCCAGCAGGTATCTAAAGAAGGAGAGGAAAGTATCCTATCTATCATTAAAGAATGCAACCTATTAGATGAAGAAGAAATAATAAAAAGGATTAAAACATTAAAAGAAAGTGTTAATCAGGGAGAAAATCAATCTTTAAACACTCAAAAAAATTTAGTCTCAAGGTGATAAAATGTTTACCAAAAAAAGATATACCTCTGTTTTTCCTTTAGAAACTATCTGCAAAAAATTAGGAGTAAAAATAACCTTTGATTATGTATTTAGTGGGGTTTATGAAGAGATTGCTCCACAAACTCTCATTCTTACGGATATAAATCCTTACAGAACCTTAAAAATACTGCAGCCAGGCAGAGAATTATACATATACATTAATTATAAGGAGAAAAATTACATAGCAAAGGGAGTTGTCAAGAAAATAGAAGACCATAGAGTAATATTGGAATTTAACAAAAACAACATTGATAACGATAAAAGACAGTTTTACAGGTTTCACTTTTGCTGTGAAGATTTAGGAGAGTTTGTGCTTTTAAGAAACTCTACAGTTATAACAAACGAAGTATGTATTTATGAAATCAGCAAAACAGGTGTAGGATTGTATATTCCGGCGGGGGTATCTTTAGAAGTAGGGGATACATACTATCTCTTTAATAAGGAAAGTAACATAAAATTAGATATTGAAGTTGTCCACTTTAAAAATATTGGCAAGTTTAACGTTGTTGGGAATAAAATTTTGGAAACGAATGTAAACTTGCTTAAGTATATATTACAGGAATATATTAAAGTATCAGAAAAAATAGTTTTTAAAGGGTAAAAATTGCCTGAAGAAAAAAAAGAGAAAGAAAGAGAACTTAGAGGTCCTGAAAAGGCAGCAATACTGTTGTCCTTATTGCCAGAAGATACTACTGTAACAATATTTAAACACTTAAAGGAACATGAGATAGAAAAACTGATAAAGCAGATTATATCTGTAGAACCTCCTTCAAAAGAAACGGCAAAAAAAATTCTTGAAGAGGCTTTTGAAGCTATAAAAGAAGTTGCTCCTATAAAAATAGCTCCAGATAATTTGAGAAAAATTCTTGAACAGGCACTGCCGCCAGATAAATTGGAAAAACTATTAGCAGAAACCCTAACAGTAGAAGAAGGTAAAGCTATATTTAGGGAACTGGAAAAAATGGATCCTAAGTTTGTAGCAAACATAATCCAGAATGAACATCCTCAGGTTATTGCTCTTATACTCTCCCAGTTAAAACCTGTAAAAGCAGCAGAAATTATACAGTATCTACCAAAAAGACTTGGGGTAACTAACGTTCAGGAAGAAGTGATAAAACGAATAGCCTCTATAGAAAAAATATCCAGCGACATGTTAAAGATGGTTGCTGATACTTTGGAGGAAGAACTTTTAACTGTTGGGGCAGGTAAAGAAGAAACATTAAGTGGTGTAGACATAGCAGCCGAAATTGTTAATGTGCTACCAAAAGAGTTGGGACAGGAAATACTTGATGAAATCAGGAAAGAAAATCCATCACTTGCAGATACGATTGAAGAAAAAATGTTCAAATTTGAGGATATTGTTAAACTGGACAACAGAGCCATTATTGAAATTCTTAAAGTTGTTGACAAGAACGATTTACTTATTGCCCTTAAAGGAGCACCATCTGAGATTATGGACAAGTTTCTCTCAAACATGTCTAAAAGAGCTGCCCAGATGTTCCTTGAAGATATGGAAATACTTGGACCTGTTAAAAAGTCAGAAGTTGAAAATGCAAGGAAGAAAATTATTGCCACAATTAAAGGTTTAATAGAGAAAGGGGTTATTGAGTATGGGGCAGGAGAAGAAATGATTTAGGGGAGATAAAATGTCTGATGAATTCCTATCTCAGGAAGAGATAGATGCTTTGCTTGGTGGTGGAGAAGAAGAAAAAAAAGAAGAAGAAGTCAAAGAACCTATAGCCCCTTTTGATTTTTCCCAGGTAGAACACATAAAAAAAGGTGGGCTTCCTGGATTTGAGCTGATATTTGAGCGGTGGATAAAAGCCTTTAGAGAAGAAGTAAGGAAAATTTTGCCTCACGTTAACATGATTACAAAAGAAAACATATACATATCCAGATTTCAAAGCTTTATGTTAAAAATCCCCCTTCCTTCCAGCTACACAATCTTTTCTATGAGGCCTCTTAAAGAAAGTGCACTTTTAGTGGTAGATTCAAGACTTGTGTTTACAGTGATTAGCGTGCTTTTTGGAGGACCTGCAAAACCCTTTAAAGTTGAAGGGAGGGAGTTTACAAAACTTGAAATGAAAGTAGTTCAGGATTTTATAAATGCTGCTTTAAAGACTTTTGAACAGGTCTGGGATGCATTCTACCCTGTTATGATTGAAATAAGGTCTATTGAGCTTAATCCAAGTTTGGCAAGAATAGTATCTCCTAACGAAAAAGTTGTTATCGTAGAATGCAAAATGGACATTGATGGATACGAAGCTCCCTTTTATTACTGTTTTCCCCAGAGTATGTTTCTGCCGATAAAAGAAATCATTTATTCTCAAGTTGCTTTTGCAGAGGATCCGGTCTGGAAAAAAAATATAGAAGAAAAGATATACAAACTTAATGTAAAACTAAAACTTGAACTTGTAAGAAAAAAGACCAAAATAAGAGATATTTTAAGCTGGGAAGAGGGAACAGAAATCCCTCTATTTGTTTCAAAAGAAGAAGAATTTAGTCTTTATGTAGAGGACAGGCATAAATTTATGGCTAAATTAGGAAAAGTTAAAGACAAATACGCAGCTATGATAACAAAACCTGTTTTAGAAGAGGAGTAAAATGTCAGAAGAAGAAAAAAAGAATACAGAACAGGGAGACATGCAGGCAGAAGAAAAGCCCACAGAGGATATAGACCAGGAAAAACTTGCCGAAGAATGGGCTAAAATGGCTGAAGGAGACAGAAAACAAGAAGAAGAAACTTCAGAGGAAGTGGACCAGGAAAAGTTAGCAGAAGAGTGGGCTAAAATGGCTCAACAATCTGAAACAGAAGGAGAGACTACAGAAGAAGTAGACCAGGAAAAATTGGCTGAGCAGTGGGCAGCAATGGCTGGAGGAGAGAAAGAGCAAGAAGAATCCCCTCCAGAGACAGAGTTAATAGAAAAAGAAAAGTTAGATATTTTGATGGATATTCCCCTTGAAATATCAGTAGAGATAGGGAGCACAACAATGCCCCTTGAGGAAGTCCTAAAACTAAATCCCAACAGTATTGTTGAGCTTGACAGATATATAAATCAACCTGTTGACATAAAAGTGAATGGAAAACTGATAGCACGAGGGGAACTTTACACTGTGGATGACAACTTTGGTATCAAAATTACCAGCATAGTAACTGTTCAAGAAAGAATGAAGCTCCTTACAGATAACGGTATATAAAGTTTTCATAGCAAAGACCGAAAGGAATGTAAAGACTTTTTTAAGGAGAGTAGAATGGCTCTCAACTTCCAACCTATATATGTGCTTGCTTCTGGCGGTGAGAGGGCGATAGAAAATTTAGATGTAGTGTCCAATAATCTCGCTAACGTAAATACCCCCGGGTTTAAAAAACTTATCCTTAGAGAGATGAGTCAGTATCTTCCAGAAAACAAGGGGGATTCTTCACATCTGTTTGTCTTTCCAAGGTTTAACGACACACCAGTTATAACAACACAGGGAAACCTGATAAGAACTGATGCTCCTTTTGATTTTGCTATCTTTGGTGAAGGATTTTTCGCAGTGGAAACCCCAAACGGAATAAAATATACAAGGAACGGTCACTTTCTCAGAAATGGAGATGGTTTTTTAGTAGATTCTAATGGAAATTATGTTTTAGATACTCAAGGCAAAAGAATACAGATAACAGACATTACATACCCTATAAAAGTGTTAGATGATGGAAGTATATATGTTGGGACAGAAAACATAGGACAGTTTATGATAAAAAATTTTTCAGCAGTAAGGCCAGACTCTGAAAGTTATTATGTTCCTGATACCCAAAAAAATGCAGTAGAAATACCTGCAAAATATTCAATAAAGCAGGGATATTTAGAACAATCTAATGTAAATGGAATAGAGGCAATGATTGAGCTTATAAATGCCCAGAGAAGATTTGAGATTTATGGGAATCTTATGAGGAGCCTTGACCAGATGGAACAAAAAAGCAATGAAATAGGAAGAGCATAAGGAGAGGAAAAATGATTAGAGCATTATGGACTTCAGCATCAGGAATGCAGGCACAACAGACAAACCTTGATGTTATATCCCACAACATAGCAAACGTTAATACAGTGGGTTTTAAGAGAAGTAGAGCAAATTTTGAAGACCTTATATATCAGGACATAAAAGACCCGGGAGTTATGAGTTCAAATGAAACAAGAGTTCCTTCAGGTATACAGATAGGATTAGGAGTAAAACTGTCTGATGTTTCAAAAGTGTTCACTCAAGGAAGTCTTATAAAAACAGATAAGCAGTTAGACATTGCTATACAGGGAGAAGGGTTTTTTAAGATAGAGCTTCCCGGTGGAGGTGAAGCATACACAAGAGCTGGAAATTTTCAGGTAGACAATGAGGGCTATGTCGTTACTCCTAATGGATACAAACTATCTCCAAACATTCAGATAGCATCTCCTGAAACCCTCATAAGAATAAATATAAGTCCTAACGGAAAGGTGTATGCTGTTAGGAATGAAGGTGGTCAGCAAACTGTTGAAGAACTTACAGACATTAAGCTATACAAATTTATAAATCCTGCAGGACTAAAGGCAATAGGAGAAAATCTATTTGTTCAGACAGAAGCATCAGGAGACCCAATTGAGGGAGACCCAAATACAGATGGTTTTGGTAAACTTGCACAGGGATTTCTTGAATCTTCCAATGTGAATATTGTTGAGGAAATGGTGAACCTGATTGTTGCCCAGAGAGCATACGAAATAAACTCTAAAGGCATAATAACAGCAGATGAGATGCTCAGAACTGTTGGAACCCTCAAAAGCTAAAAAATTAACGTTACTGTTAATTTTTCTTTTACTTTTTTCTCTTGGTTATGGAGATACAGTTATTTATTTGAAAAAAAGAGTTTTTCTCACAAAAGGGAGTATAAATCTGTCGGATATTGCAACAGTTAAGTCAGATAATCAGAATTTTAAATCTTTTTTAGAGGGCATTTATATCTCTGACTTTTCAGAAAAAACAGTAATAACAGCACAGCAGATAAAAAACACTTTAGAAAAAAACTACATAAATTTAAACCTTGTAAAGATTGTTGGAAATCAAGTGTATGTTCAAAGAAAAAAAATTTCTATCACGCAGGAATACCTGCAGGATAAAATAACCTATCATCTGTATAAAAAATACAAAAACATAAAAATAAAGGGAGTAAGATGCCCTTTTAAACCCTTTGAAGCAAAAACTACACCTGAAACAAAGCTGTTTGTAAGGTCTAAAAGTAATTCCCATATATATCTG
Organism: Persephonella sp.; assembly: GCA_026987075.1. Lineage (GTDB taxonomy): Bacteria > Aquificota > Aquificia > Aquificales > Hydrogenothermaceae > Persephonella_A. The sequence continues at coordinate 6,938 of JALSNI010000037.1, forward strand.
ACAGCCACTATTTTATCTGACGAAAAAATGCTAAAACAGATACACTGCACAGTAAAGTATACACAGATGATTAATGCTGTTGTGGCGAAAAAAGACCTGATGAGAGGACAATTAATAACAGAAAATGACATAGAAATCAGAAAAATAGAATTTAGAAGGGGAGTAATAACAGACATAGATGTTGTAAGGGGAGCTAAAGTAAAAACCTTCATTAAAAAAGGAAAGCCTATTAAAGCATCAATGATTGAGATAGATTTTCCGGTGAAAAAAAAGGATTATGTTAGAGTCATATATAACCGAAATGGTATTAAGATAGAGATAACAGGACAGGCATTGGAAAGTGGAGTAATAGGGCAGAGCATAAAGGTAAAAAACGTATCAACAGGGAAGTTGCTCCGATGCAAAGTTATAGGAAGAAATACCGTCTTATTTATAAGTGGTTATTAATACTTGCTCCTGCTTTATTATTTTCCTGTGGAGAGAAAAAACAGGCTCTACAACCATTTGAGCCAAAGCCTCCTGAAATTATATCTGAAAAACCTAAATCGCCTCCCGGTTCCTTATACACAGGAGTTACTTCAACCAACCTGTTTTCTGACGACAAAGCCTATCAGGTAGGGGACGTTATAACGGTGAAAGTGATAGAAAACATTTCAGGTTCTGGTAGTGCGAACAGTCAATCAAGCAGAGACAGTTCAGTAGACTTAGATTTTCCTTCTCCTGTTTTAATGGGAAAACCTCTTGTTAATAAGACTCCAATAGCAGGGATGAAAGCTGGGTCAAAAAACAGTTTTAAAGGAACAGGTAAAACAGATAGAAGAGCAAGGCTTATAGCAACAATATCAGCCAGAGTGGTAAAAGTTTATCCCAACGGAAATCTGTTTATCGTTGGAAAAAAGATTATAAAAATAAACGAAGACGAGCAGGTTTTGAGAATTTCAGGTATTGTTGAACCTACAAGTATTGAGCAAGATAACTCTATACTGTCCTCAAAAATATCTGACATGTATATAGAGTATAACGGCAAAGGTTTTATAGCAGACAATCAGCGTCCTGGCTGGCTTGCCCAGTTCCTTTCAAAAATCTGGCCTTTTTAGAGGGTAAAAATGACCAGAAAAGTGGTGCTGCTTTTACTTGTGATACTTAGTTTTTCTTACGCTGGAAACAGTGTGAAAATAAAAGAAGAAGTTGATGTTGTTGGTGTCAGACCCAATTATCTCATAGGATACGGAATAGTAGTTGGATTAAAAGGAACAGGAGATGGGACAACGACTAAGTATACCTTAATCAGTATTGCAAACATGCTCAGAAAGATGGGCATCTATATAGACCCAACACAGGTTAAAACGAAGAATTCTGCTGCTGTAATGGTAACAGCAAATCTACCTCCCTTCGCAAAATCTGGAATGCGTTTTGACGTCACTGTTGCTTCAATAGGAGATGCTAAGGACATAGGTAATGGAGTTTTAATCAGAACTCCACTTTTTGGACCTGACGGAAAAGTTTATGCTTTTGCTCAAGGGTCTGTTTCAACAGGAGGAGGTTTTTCAGAATCTAACAAAGGAGGAAAGGTAACAAAAAATTTTCCTACAACAGGAGTAATAGTCAATGGAGGAATTGTTGAGAGAGACCTTCCCTTTGATTTTTCTAAGATGGAAGAGATTACTCTGACTTTAAAAAGACCAGATTTTTCAAAAGCTCTCCAAATACAGGACACGATAAATAGATATTTTGGAAAAAACATAGCTACAGCTGTAGATGCAACTACAGTTAAAGTTAAATATTTGAAAGGAATAGAACCTGTAAAAATGGTCGGGCAGGTTTTGAATTTAGAGATAAATACAGATTCAGAACCTACAATCGTTATATATGAAAGGACAGGAACAGTTATAATGAGTGGAGACATAAAAATTGATGCTCCTATATATGTATCCCACGGAAATATTTATGTTTCTGTTGAAAAAAAGCCTGTAGTATCACAACCACCTCCCCTTTCGGGAGGTGAAACTGTCCAGACAGAACAGACCCAGACAACAATTGTAGAAGAAAAAGGAAGAATTTTCGCTATAGAATCTCCGAGACTAAAAGATTTGGTTGAAGCCCTCAATAGTATGGGTGTTTCTCCAAGAGACCTTATTGCCATAATACAGGCGATAAAAAATACAGGAAAACTTCATGCTAAAATAGTAATAATGTAAAAGAGGTAGCCACAATGTTTGACCCTAATATTAAAGTCAGACCTTACTGGGAAATTAAAGACCTTTCTCAGATAAAATCACCAGAAGAAGTGGCAAAAGAGTTTGAAGCTATGTTCATAAGGATGATACTTAAAGAATTTCGGAAAAGTCTTAATGGAGGAATTTTTTCAAACTCATTTTCTTACAGAATGTATACAGATATGTTTGACATGCAGATAGCAGAAACTATTGCCTCTTCTGATAAACTTGGACTAAAACAGCATATAATGAATGCAATAAAGACTTATGAAAAGTATTCTGGAGAGTAAATGGGAGAAATCCTTAATACTGTCTTTAACAGGTTAAACCAGTATTCTGATGCTATTGTTGTTGTTCTTATAATCACTATCTTAGGAGCAATGGTTCTCCCTGTCCCACCATTTCTATTAGATATTCTTCTTACTGCAAGTATAACCTTTTCTATTGTTATATTAATGACAACTCTATATGTAAGTAATCCCCTTCAGCTTTCCTCTTTCCCTTCACTTTTGCTAATAGCTACACTCTTTAGACTTTCCCTCAATGTTGCAACAACAAGGAGAATTCTCCTTCACGGTCATGAGGGCCCAGATGCAGCAGGACATGTTATTCAGGCTTTTGGAGAGTTTGTTGTTGGAGGAAGCTACATTGTAGGAGCCATAGTATTTGTTATTTTAGTTACAATTAATTACATAGTGATAACAAAAGGAACAGAAAGAATATCTGAAGTTGCAGCCAGATTTACCCTTGATGCAATGCCAGGAAAGCAGATGGCTATTGATGCTGACCTGAATGCAGGAATAATTGATGAAAAGGAAGCCCAGAGAAGAAGAATGCAGATACAAAAAGAAGCAGACTTCTATGGTGCAATGGATGGTGCGTCAAAATTTATAAGGGGAGATGCCGTCGCAGGCATAATCATTGCTATCGTAAACATAATAGGAGGTCTTGCTATAGGAATTTTTAGACACAACATGGACATACAGACAGCCCTCCAGAATTTCACCCTTTTAACTGTAGGTGACGGTCTTGTATCCCAGATACCTTCACTTATTACATCTACAGCAGCAGGACTGATGGTAACAAGGGCGGTATCAGAAGAAAATTTAGGAAAAGAGGTTTTTCAGCAGTTAACTACATTCCCTAAAGCCCTTTACATGGCTTCTTTTTCCATATTTGCGATGGGTATTGTCCCTGGAATGCCCTTTTTACCTTTTATGTTACTTTCCATTCTCATAGGGCTAACAGCATTTATGATGACTCAGCTACTGAAAAAAAGAGAGGTTCAGGAAGCTGAAGAAAAAGCAAAAGAGATATTAAAAACAGCAGAGGAAGAAGAAAAACCCGAAGATATGCTTCCCCAGCCAGAACCTATTACTTTTGAGATAGGTTACGGCTTAATACCCCTCGTAGATGAGTCCCAAAATGGAGAGATTATAAAAAGGATAAAATCTTTAAGAAAACAGCTTTCTAAAGAATTAGGGATAATTATTCCCCTTGTTCACATAAAAGATAACCTTGAGTTAAAACCGGGAGAATACAGAATTTTAATTAGAGATATAGAAGTTGGGAGAGGTGAAGTTTACCCTGATAAACTACTTGCCATTGATACAGGAGCAACGAAGGGTAAAGTAGATGGTATTAAAACAAAAGAGCCTGCCTTTGGACTTGATGCTTACTGGATAGATGAAAACCTGAAAGATAAGGCAAAAATGTTAGGCTACACTGTAGTAGATGTTCCAACTGTTATTATAACCCATCTATCAGAAGTAATTAAAAGAAATGCTCACGAGGTGTTGGGAAGAAGTGAGACAAAAGAACTGGTTGATTCCCTTGCGTCAAAGTATCCTGTTGTCAGAGATATAATTCCAGAGCAGGTGCCTCTGAACATCTTACACAGAGTTTTGCAGAACCTGTTAAAAGAAGGTGTGCCTGTTAAAGACCTGCTTACCATAATAGAAACTCTATCAGACAATATCATTAAAACAAATGACCCTGAAATACTGACTGAGTTCGTGAGACAAGCATTAAATAGAGTGATAACCTCTCTTTACGAAAAAGATGGAGTTTTATATGCCCTTACATTAGGACCAAAGACAGAAAACTATATAATAGAAAAAGTGCAGGAAAATGACGGTAATCTACCTCCATTTGACCCTACATTTGTTCAAAAATTTGTTCAACAATTGACACAACAGTCTCAACAGTTTGTAGTGAATCAGGCAACACCTATTCTTCTTACTTCTCCTGCAACAAGGAGATTTGTTAGAAAAATCCTTGAGCCTTATCTTCCAGATTTTGTTATCTTATCCTATGGAGAGATAAATCCGAAAGTAAGGGTAAATATATTAGGAGTGATTGACCCATATGGAGATTAAGGTATACGAAGGCTATAACTTAGAAGAGCTTATACAAAAAGCAAAAGAAGAATTAGGAGAAGACATAAGGATACTTCATTACGAAACCATAGAAGAGAAAAAGTTTTTATTTTTCAAAGGTAAAAAAAGATATAAACTATTTGTTGAGACAGTTGACGATGAAGAGGTGTTAGAACCTGTTCTTAAGTTTGAAGAGTTGTTAGAAAAAGTTGAAGAAATAATAGACAAAAAGATACAAAATTCTCTTCCTAAAATATCCCAGAATATGCCACAGGTTCAAAACCTTCCTTCCCATATAAAAAGTGATTTGCCACCTACCGATTTATTTAACGAGTTTACAGGAGATGCTTTAAGTCTGCTGAACAAACTTACAGAAAAAGGAGTAAATCCTAATGTAGCAAAACAGATAGTGAAAGAAGGCTGTGGATTAGACATTGATACAAATAAGTGGGACCTAAACACAGTTACAGAGAAAGAAGCCATAATAAAAGGGATAAAAAAATACATCAGGTTTACAGGGGCTGTTGACAGAGCTAATGAGAGACTAAAAATATTTGCATTTATAGGTCCCACAGGTGTTGGTAAAACAACAAATCTTTTTAAAATAGCTTCTCAGCTGGTTATAGACAAAAAAAAGAAAGTAGCTGTTATAAGCACTGACACCTTTAAGGTAGGAGCTTCCCATCAAGCAAGAACATACGCAAACATTCTAAGCATTCCTTTTTATTCTGTTTCTGAATCTAAGAAACTAAGGTCAACGGTAGAACAGTTGAAAGAGTTTGATTACATACTGATTGATACTGTAGGAAGAAGCCACTATGATTACTGGCGATTAGGAGAAATAAAAGAGATATTAGGAGGATTAGGGGAAGAGATACATAACATACTTGTTATAAGCTGTAACTTTAAAGATGAAGATGCCCTTGAAGTTGTTAACAAGTATCAGACATTTTTTCCCATATACTCTTTGTTCTTCACGAAGATAGATGAAACATTGAAGCCGGGAATACTATTAAATCTTCCTGTTGAAACAAACCTTCCTGTTTCTTACATCAGCACAGGGCAGAGAGTTCCAGAAGACTTGAAAGTGCTAACCCCAGAGCTAATCTCCTCCTACATCTTAGGAGAAAACGGAGGATAGGATGGAAGAGCAGGCAAAAGGTTTGTTGAAAAAGGTTAAAGAAAACCAAATA
>JALSNI010000038.1 GCA_026987075.1 Persephonella sp.
TTATACCTTATGGAGGAAAAAACAGATACAGACAGGATTATCAGGTATCTCTTCAGCCTGTAGATGGTGGTTTTTATCTTGTTTTTACTCCATTTAAAGTTTTAGGCAGTATTGATATCTACGGAAAGCTGGGAATTTACTGCTCCGACAGAAAGATGGAAAAAGTGTCAATGCTAAATCCTGAGAAAAACCACAAGGCCTCTCTCAACAATCTGATAAGACAGGATTACACCCACAGTAAGTTCCTGTCAAAGATAAAACAGAAACAGGTCAATATAAAAGTCAGGATTGTATCTTCTGACGGCTACTCATCAGAGGTTTTTACTCTCCATATACCATAAAATCTTTTTCCCCTACAACATTCCCTTTGCGAACGATAAACACAACATAAATACTGTCAGGTTTTTCTTCCAAAGTTATAGAAGGTTTTACACAGGAAAGCTCATCAGATGTGTATGATGGGAAGAGTTTTTTAATACCTATAAAATCGTAAGATGCGTAGGCTTTATAAAGCACAGGCATATTTATATCTGCAACATAACGGCTGTTTTCTCTGGTAAGAGTTAGCTTTATCTGTTTAAAGCTATCTCCTTTTATCTCTCCAGAAACAGCATAAATGTTGTCAGGCAGTATTTCTGCGGCATCACTCTTTAGATTTAGGTTTTTAAAGGCATTGGATAATCCCTTTTCTCCATAATAAATGGTGTATTTTAGGTTGCTTTTTCCTACAGGTAAAAACAGCCAGATATTTTTTTGTGTAACGCAGTACGGGGCTGGAATCTCTTTATCTGTTAACCTTACTTCATATATTTCGTAGAACCTGGGATTTACCGGCAGTTTAAGGAGTGCTATCTTTAAATTCTGTATCTTATACAAAAAAACCTCTGCTCTTTTTTCAGTGTGTCTGGCCTTTTTTAACCTTTCTTTATACTCTTTTTTGATTTCTTCAAACTTTTTATCTATCTCTTCAGAGTATCTTTCTGTTGCTTTCTGTATAACATTTTCGTACTCCTGAAGAACTGTATCACATCCTTCTTTCTTTAAGATGTTATCTAAATCTTTACTCCCCTCAAACCTGTTTACTATCTGAAAACATCTATCAACCTCTTGTTTAAACTTTTCCCCCTTTTTTTCCATCTCCTGATTGACGTAAATCTCTAACCTATCCATCACCTCCATATCGGAGGCAAAAACAAAGTAAAACAGCAAGAGGGCAGTAATACTAATCCTGTGCATAATCATAGCTGTTCAAAATATCACATATCTCATCTGGTTTTTTTATTATGCTGTCTGCATCAATTCCTTTATTATGCTGATTTTGAAGGAGTATAAACCTTACATTTTTTCCCTCTTCCCTGTTGTAGTTTTCTACCATTTTGTAATCTGCAGTTGTATCGCCTATATAAAAAACAGGATTGTGAAACTCTACTTTCTCAAAAAACAGCTTTAAAGGATAGGAGGATGGCTTTCTCAGCTCTGGAGAGGGAATGTCGTCTTCTGTTACTATGTAGTCAAAATATTTGTAAAGGTTAAACTTTCTGAATGTGTAATCAAGGTCGTCAGCAGGCCTTCCTGTTATAACACCTAATATGTCAGCTTTCTTACTCATTCTCTCCAAAATGTCGTGTGTAAAAATCATCTCTTCCCTTTCCCTGTGCCTGTGATAGAAGTTTTCAAACACCTCAACAAGTTTGCTGTAGCTGGGGAGTTTTATCTTTTTTTCCTCTGCGAATCTGTACATATCATTCAGGCTTTTGCTGTAAGGCTGGAATACCCTTTTAAAACTTTCTAAATCCAGTCCTGTCTGGATATATACTATCCCTGCGATGGATGCATCCCAGTCGTTGTTTATACTGAAAGAAAACTTTATATCTAAAAGCTCTTCTTTTGGGACTTCCTTTCCTGTAAAGTATGATACTGTATCCTTTATAGAGTAATGGTAAGACTTTGTAACATCTATAAGAACGCCGTCAACATCAAATATTATAATCATACTATTTTTTCCTCCCAGTATTTTATCTGCTCAATAACTCTTTCCTTTGCTGTTCCTCCATAAGATTTCCTTGCGTCTGCCACACAGTAAGGATTGAGTATTTTGAGGGCATCTTCCTCAAACAGGTCTGAAAACTTTTTCAGCTCCTCAAGTGTGATACTTTCAAGCTCCCTGCCCTGACTGGAGAGGTATCCAACAATCTGGCCGACGACGTGGTGTGCATTTCTGAAGGGCATACCTTTCCTGACCAGATAGTTTGCAAGGTCTGTGGCCAGCGCAAAACCTCCTGCAGCCTTTTCCATAATCTCCTTTCTTGGTTTCAGTCCTTCTATAATCTTTGTCATGCCAATAATGGAGCCTTTCAGAGTTTTAACTGTATCAAATACAGGTTCCTTATCTTCCTGAAGGTCTCTGTTGTAAGCCATAGGAAGACCTTTTACAACTGTTAAAAGGGCTATCAGATTTCCGTAAATCCTTCCTGTTTTTCCTCTGATAAGCTCTAAAACATCTGGATTTTTTTTCTGGGGCATTATAGAAGAGCCTGTCGTCAGTTTATCTGGAAGTTCCACAAAGAAAAACTCAGAAGAGTTCCATATAATAAGGTCTTCTGACTGTCTGGATAGATTGGACATACATATGGCCGCATCAGACAGAAACTCTATAACTGCATCTCTTGATGCTGTTGCATCTAATGAGTTTCTCATAATCTGGGAAAATCCAAGCTCCTGTGCAGTCATCTGCCTGTCTATTGGAAAGTCAACCCCTGCAAGGGCTCCACTTCCAAGGGGCATCTGGTCTATTCTCTTCAGTGTATCTCTAAATCTCTCTTCATCTCTGTTGTAAATCTCCAAATAGGCTAAAAAGTAATGTGCCATCCTTATAGGTTGTGCCCTCTGAAGATGAGTATATGCAGGCATTACAATATCAACTGTCTCTTTTGCCTTTTTCAAAAGGGCTTTTTTTAGTTCTCTCAGAAGCTGGACTATGTTATTTGTTTCTTCTTTCAGATAAAGTCTGAAAGCTGTTATAACCTGGTCATTTCTGCTCCTTCCTGTGTGTAGCTTTCCTCCCACATCCCCTATCTTTTCAATAAGAGCCTTCTCAATGTTCATATGAACGTCTTCAAGCTCTTTTTTCCACTGAAATTTCCCCTCTTCTATCTCTTTTTTAATCTCTTCAAGTCCTTTTATTATTTTCTGGGCA
>JALSNI010000039.1 GCA_026987075.1 Persephonella sp.
GAATATCTGAGAGAAGCTTTTCACAGAGCTTTTTATAATCAGAAGGGAATAGATTTTAAAGGATTTAAAGAGGTTCTTATAAAGTTTGGAATACAGAAAAAGATTGCACAGGAAGTAGTAAAAAATTTAGAAGAGGGAGATGTGGGGAAAGATATAGATACAGTAGGATTTCTTACGTACCCGGTTCTTCAGGCTGCCGACATACTGATATATAAAGCTGATACTGTTCCTGTTGGTGAAGACCAGCTCCCCCACATTGAGCTAACAAGGGAAATAGCAAGAAGGTTTAATAATTTATACGAGCCTGTTTTTCCTGAACCTCAGGCGTTGCTGACAGAAGAGGCAAAACTACCGGGAATTGACGGCAGAAAGATGTCAAAGTCTTACAACAACGCTATATATCTCTCTGATGATAAAGAGACTGTGAACAGCAAAGTTCTACAGATGAAAACAGACCCTCAGAGGGTGAGAAAAACAGACCCGGGAAATCCTGAAGTATGCATAGTTTTTGATTATCACACAATTTTTACAGACAGCCAGACAGTGTCAGATATTAATGCAAAATGCAGAAATGCAGAGATTGGATGTGTTGAATGTAAAAAGATACTTGCAGAAAGTCTGAACAATTTTCTCCAGCCTATAAGGGAAAGAAGAAAAGAGATAGAAGCTGACGTACACAGATACGAAAAGATTTTTGAAGAAGGAACAGAAAAAGCAAGGGCAGTAGCATCAGAAACCATGTCAGAAGTGAGAAAAGCAATGAAACTGTGGCAGTTTTAAGGGGCAAAAGCCCCTTTTTTTATAAACCTTTTTCTGCCATAAAGAGAACAAGGTCTTTTAGCCTGTTTGAGTATCCCCATTCGTTATCGTACCAGGAAGAAACATGAACAAAGTTCCCTCCAATAACTTTTGTGGAAAGAGCATCAAAAATAGATGAGTGGGGATTTCCTACAATGTCCTGAGAGACTATAGGGTCTTCTGTATACTCTAATATTCCTTTCATCTTTCCTTCTGCGTACTCTTTCATCTTGCTGTTTATCTCTTCCTCTGTTACCTGTTTTTCTAATATTACTGTAAGGTCAACCAATGAACCATCAGCAACAGGAACCCTCCTTGCTGTTCCGTCAAGTTTTCCTTTCAGTTCAGGTAGAACCTCTCCAACAGCCTTTGCCGCTCCTGTTGTTGTTGGTATTATGTTTACGGCTGCTGCTCTTGCCCTTCTAAGGTCTTTGTGGGGAAGGTCAAGTATTCTCTGGTCGTTTGTGTAAGCGTGAACAGTAACCATGTATCCTTTTACAATTCCAAACTCATCGTTTAATACCTTTGCTACAGGTGCAAGGCAGTTTGTTGTGCAGGAAGCGTTGGATATGATGTGGTGCTCTTCAGGATTATACTGTTCTTCGTTTACTCCTAAAACTACAGTAAGGTCTGGATTTTTCCCTGGTGCCGATATTATCACCTTTTTAGCTCCAGCCTGAAGGTGCTTTCCGGCTCCTTCCCTGTCTCTGAACACCCCTGTTGACTCAATAACAATATCAACTCCAAGTTCTTTCCACGGCAGCTGTGCAGGGTCTTTAATTGCTGTAATCTCTATCTCTTTACCATTAACAATGATACTGTTTTCTTTTGCTTCAACACTGCCGTTGAATTTTCCGTGGACAGAGTCGTATTTAAGAAGATGTGCAAGTGTATGTGCATCCGTAAGGTCGTTAATTCCTACAATCTCAATCTCTGGATTGTCAATGCATGCCCTGAAAAAGTTCCTCCCAATTCTACCAAAACCGTTAATACCTACTTTGATAGCCATTTACTTCCTCCATATATTTTTTACGGTTATTATTTTAACATTTTAGTCTGTGGATAATCTCTTCCATTTTCATGCCCCGTGAGCCTTTTATAAGAATAACAGGTTTTTTCTCCCTTTCCCTGTATAGAAATTCCACAACCTCGTCCTTTGATTTAAAGTAAAAACTCCTCACTTTTTTTGATGCCTCTTCGTAGGCATTTTTCATCTCTTTTCCGTAAAAGACTGCTGTATCTATCTGGGATTTTCCTATCAGTTTTCCAATTTTATGGTGTAGATGCTGTGAGTATCTGCCAAGCTCCAACATATCTCCTAATACGATAATTCTGTATTTAGGAATAGCTGACAATGTGTGGATGGCATTTTCAACAGAAAGGGGATTGGCATTGTAAGTGTCGTCAATAATTGTAAAATCCCCTATCTGCACTATTTTACCTCTTCCTTCAGGCAGAGAAAAGTCAGACAGTTTTTTTACAGCTTTTTCTAAAGGAATCTGCAGATGTTCTAACACTCCAAAAACGGCTCCCAAATTGTGAAATAAGGCTCTGCTGTAAACAGGTATAAAAATGTTAAAAGAATAGTTTTTAATAGATAAAATGCCTTCTGTTCCCCTTTCTGTTACATTTACAGATATAACTTTTATGTCTGCATTTTCCTCTGTGCCAAAGGTAATAAAATTTTTTAGTCTGTAGTGCTTTAACAGACTGTAAGGAAGGATACATACTTCTCCACCTTCAAATATTTCTCCTTTACCTTTTATCACATTTTCCAAACTGCCGAATTTTTCTGTATGGCCGTGTCCTATGGCTGTAAGTATTCTTATCTGGGGCTGGGCTATATTAACAAGATGTCTTATATCTCCTATCTTCCCAGCTCCCATTTCAAATATGCCTACTTCAGCCCTTTCAGGAATGTTTGCAAGTGTCAGTGGCAGTCCTATCTCGTTGTTCAGGTTTCCCTCTGTTGCATATACAGGAAAAAAATCAGATAGAATGAACTTTAAAAGCTCCTTTGTTGTTGTTTTTCCTGCTGTTCCTGTTATTCCGACTGCAGTCTTTAACTGCTTTCTTTTGAATTTTCCTACCTGTGTCAGGGCTTTAAGGCTGTTTTTTACTAAGATTCCGTTTGGATATACGGCAGGTTTTTCTGTGAAAAATCCTGAAGCTCCTCTTTTGACAGCATCAGGTATAAAGTCGTGTCCGTCATGTTTTTCTCCCTTCAGGGGAACAAAGAAGTCTCCCTCAGATATCTTCCTGCTGTCAATCTGAAAGGTCTTTATTTTTTTGTTTACAAAACTGTCTGCCTTTCCTTCTGTTATC
>JALSNI010000040.1 GCA_026987075.1 Persephonella sp.
ACTAATCTTTATTATCCTTTCCAAGATAAGCAGATGATTAAACTATCAGACTTTGATTACCATCTTCCACAGGAGCTAATAGCAAAGTATCCAGTTCAGCCACGGGATATGTGCAGGCTTATGGTTTTAGACAGGAAAAATAAAACGATATCCCACAGAATATTCAGAGATATAACAGAATATCTAAGAGAAGGAGACCTCTTAGTTCTCAACGACACAAAGGTAATTCCTGCAAGACTTTTAGGAAGAAAAAAAACAGGAGCAAAAATAGAGGTTTTCCTCCTAAAACAGATTAAAGAAAATCTGTGGGAAGCTCTGATAAAAAATGTAAAGAGATTAAAGGAAGGTCAGGAGATTATTATAAGTGAAGGTTTCAGCGCTGAACTTATAGAAAAAAAAGAGGATGGAAAGGCAGTAGTTAAACTGCTGAGTGATGATGTAAACAGGGATATACACAGATACGGACACATACCACTGCCTCCTTACATAAACAGGGAAGACAGAGATATAGATAGAGAGCTTTATCAGACAGTTTTTGCAAAAAAAGAAGGAGCCGTGGCATCACCAACGGCTGGACTTCACTTTACTGAAGAGCTGTTAGATAGATTGACAAAAATGGGAATAAAGAAGGCATTTGTTACACTGCACGTTGGGCTGGGAACATTTCAGCCTATAAAAGTAGAAGACATTACAAAACACAAAATGCACGAAGAGTTTTACCAGATACCTGAAGAGACTGTTAATCTGATAAAGCAAACAAAAAAGAAGGGAAACAGAGTCATTGCTGTTGGCACTACTGTTGTAAGAGCTCTTGAAACCTATGGAAAAACAGGAAAAACAGAAGGCACAAGCAACATATTTATATATCCGCCTTTTAACTTCAAAATTGTAGATACACTCATAACAAACTTTCACCTGCCAAAATCAACACTGATTTTACTTGTTTCAGCATTTGCAGGAAAAGAATTTATACTCAAAGCTTACAATGAAGCAGTCAAAAAAAGATACAGATTTTTCTCTTACGGGGATGCAATGCTTATACTATAGACCTTCTATCTCAAATAGTTTTTCCTTAGATTTTTCCCCTTTAACCAACTTTATACGAGACTTGGAGACATTAAAATATTTAGACAAAACTTCAATTACCTTTTTATTTGCTTTTCCCTTTTCAGGCACTACTGTTACTTTTACTTCATACATGTCTTCTGAAATCTTTTTAATTTCCTCTTTTCTTGCATTTGGTTTTACTTTAACTTTTATTTTCATCTTAATTCCTCTAAAATTATTTTCTTATGAGGCTGTTAAAAAATATTACCATTTTGCTTGCAGGGTGTATCATACACATATTTTTTCTAACAACAGCAGGTATTTTCATAGACCTTTTACATCCTTTAATACTGTTCATACTTTCTGTTGTCTTTTCCTTCTCAGTTAATGTTTTAGCAAATAGATTTTTATTCGGGCTGTGTATTATCCGTTCCTTTGTCTATGCCACTTTTAGTTTTTTAATTTTAATTTCAGCATTTATTATTATAAGTTTTAGAGGATAACAATGGGAAATATCTATCTTGTTGGTTTTATGGGAAGTGGAAAGTCCACAGTAGGAAAAATCGTGTCCAAAAAAACAGGAATGGACTTTATTGATGTTGACCAGTTAATTGAAGAAAAAGAAAGAAAAAAAATAAGAGAGATCTTTAAAGAAAAAGGAGAACAATACTTCCGTGCTAAAGAAAAGGAAACTCTTAATGAGATAACAAGTAAAAAAAACCTCGTTGTATCAACAGGGGGAGGATTAGGAGCAGATGCTGAAAACATGAAGAAAATGAAACAGACAGGACTGGTAATCTGGTTAGATGCCTCTATAAAAACTATTTTGGAAAGAACAAAAAATGATACAGACAGACCATTGTTACAGCAACCATACGAAAAAATAAAAAAACTGTTTGAAGAAAGAAAAAAAATCTACAGAATGGCTGATGAACACATAAAAGTTGATGGTAAAACCCCTGAAGAGATAGCAGAGGTGATAATAAAAAGATGGAAATATATACAGGAATAGACATAGTTGAAAACAAAAGAATAAAAGAAGCTGTTGAAAGATTTGGTGGTAGATTTCTATCAAGGATATATACTGAAAAGGAAATTAAATACTGCAAAGGAAAAAAAGATTACATCTCCTGTCTTGCAGCAAGATTTGCTGCAAAAGAAGCATTTATCAAGGCTTTCTATCAGGGATTTACTATTAATATATCACCAAAATTAATAGAAATTACAGGAAAACAGGGCAAACCTGCAGAAATTTTACTGCACCTTACTGATAATCAAATTAAATCTATTTTAAACCGCATAAAATATACACTTTCTATATCTCACGAAAAAAATTATTCTGTAGCAACAGTTATCATTTACATCCCATAAGTGCAGTAAAAATTATGCATCTATAAAGTTTCCTGTCCAAGAAACACATACAGCACAATCACTATACAAATTGGCACATTAATTGCTAAATATAAAAGCAACAGGGGGAAAAAAATGAAAATGAAAAAATACTTGGTTGACAATTTACAAAAAGGGTGGATGCTAATAAGAGAAGAGTTAGGAGAAAATGCAATAATTCTGTCTATCAAAGAAACAGAAGGTAGTTTTGAAATACTTGCTGCATCTCCTGAAAAGAAAAAAACAGAAATAAAAGACAAGCTATTTGAGCAATTCAAATCAAAATTTAGCAGAAAAGAGGACATTAGCTCTTTAGAAAAGATTATAAATCTTCTCATAAAAATAAAAGATTCAAAACTCAGCGGAAAATTTCTATCAGAAATACAGGATGAAATCTCAGACATCTATCTACCTATTATTGAAAAAATCAACAGTGTAGATGTTTTAACAAAAATAGAGACAAACCCTTTAAGAAAAAAGTTTATCAATGTTTTGGGAAACGTTTCTTCTGGTAAAAGTACCACTGTAGCAAAGTTAGCAGCCATACTAAAATTCAACAGAGAGAAAAAAATAGCTGTTGCCTCTTTTGACTTTTACAAAATCGGAGGTTCTGAAAGTCTGAAAACATTTGCAGAAATAATGCAGATACCATTTTTTATGATAAAAGACGAAAAAGACCTCATTATGTATAAAGATTCCTTTGAAGAATTTGAACACATCTTATTTGATACCCCTGGAAACATAAAAGACCTTGACGAAGTTGAAAAACTCCTAACCTTTATCACATCAAGCCCACAAGCAGAAAACATTTTAACTGTTCCTCTAACTAAAAAGGAAAGCCTGATAAATAAAGATATAAATTACTTCAGTAAATTTAGAATTCATCATTTAATACTTACAAAAATAGACGAGATAGAAAACCAGATACCCCTTTATTTTGTTCTGTCTAATTATGACTACAAAATTAGTTATATAACCAATGGTTTAAACGTTCCTAAAGATATTGTTGAATCCTATCAGGTATTAAACGGAATTTTTGAGGTAGAAAGCCGATGAAAGACCAGGCTCAAATGCTAAGGGATATGGCTAAAAGTATAAGACCTTTTGATTTTCAGGTTATCTCTATAACCTCTGGGAAAGGTGGAGTTGGAAAAACAAGTTTTACCGTAAATCTTGCATACCAGCTCCAAAAATTAGGAAAAACAGTTCTTATACTTGATGCAGACCTTGCCCTTGCAAACGTAGATATAATCCTTGGAGAAAGACCTAAATACAACCTACTGCATCTTCTATCAGGGGAGAAAAATATTAACGAAATAATATGGGAATCAAAATACGGCATTAAGTTTATTCCAGCATCATCTGGATTTGAGGAATTAGCAAACCTATCAAAAGAAAAACAGATACAGATACTAAATGCCCTTCAAGAGATTTATTACAAGTTTGACATTATGTTAATAGATACCTCTGCAGGTATATCAGAAAATGTTATAAACTTCTGTCTTGCAGCAGACAAAACCATCGTTATAACAACCCCTGACCCTACAGCATTAGCAGACTCATATGCTATCTCCAGAATAATCCTTACAAATAAACCTGAACACTTAGAAGCAGGATTGGTAGTTAATTTCGTCAATGATGAGCAGGAAGCAGAAAAAATACACAGGGGAATGAATAACATACTAAGAGAGTTTACAGGAAAAACGATAAAGTATTATGGTTCCCTGAGAAAAGATAAAAACCTGTCAGAATCTGTTAAAGACAGATACATTCTGTCTGCAAAACATCCAAAATCTCCATACAGCATAGATGTAGAACATATAGCAAGATATATTATTGAAGGGAAAATTCCCCCGAAAAAAGAAAGCTTTTGGAACCGATTTCTCAGAAATCTTAAAAATTTGAAAGTAGAGTAAGGAGGAGAAACTATGAAAGTTTCAAACAAAGAGAGAAATGAAATTATTATGGAATTTCTTCCAAAAATACATTACATAGTCCAGTCAATAAAACAGGAAAACCTTCCTCCAACAGTAACAGAAGAAGACCTTATAAACACAGGAGTTTTAGGATTGATAGATGCGATTAATAAATACGACCCATCAAAGGGAGTAAAGCTTTCAACATACGCAGAAATAAGAATAAGAGGACACATAATTGACAGTCTGAGAAAGCTTGACTGGATACCAAGAAATATAAGACAGAAAGCAAGACACATAGAAACTGCCATATTAGAAGTGGAACAAAAGTTAGGAAGAGAAGCAAAACCAGAGGAAATAGCTGAATATTTAGGGATGGATGTTGAAGAATACATGAAGTATGCAGAAAAAATATCAAACAGTGGTCTTATATCAATAGATACTAAAGTGGGAATAGATGAAGAAAGTTCCACAAGCCTGTGGCAGATTATATCTGTAAACGACGATACTCCCGACAAATTTGTGGAAGAAGAGGAGTTGAAAAGGATTATTTCTGATATAATTTCTAAATTGAAAGATAGAGAAAGATTAGTAATAACTCTGTATTACTATGAAGAACTATCTATGAAAGAAATAGGAGAAATTTTAGGGCTTACAGAGTCAAGAATTTCTCAAATCCACACAAAAACTATGATGAAAATAAAAAATATGATAAGTAAATATTTGACAAAGGATTAAATGGAAGACAACATATACGTCTATTACTTGATAGGTGACCTTGAGAATTATGTAATAGACAACAAAAAAAAGGTAGAAAAGCTTTTAAAAAGCAAGAATAAAATCTCTACAAAAGATGGAGCTTATATATTTGACAAATTCTCTGTTAGTCTAAAAAAAACCACAAACCTGATAAAAAATTCAGCATATGTGTCTGATATAGAAACATTGAGAACAGTATCAGTATTATCCTCAGAAACTGTTGCCTGGATTATGTTCACACTTCCAAACATAGAATCTGAAATTCCTATTTTTTTAGACAATCTTATATTAGGAAACAGACACATTATTGATGCGCTAGGAGAGCTTCTGTTAGAAATAGATGAGTTTATAGAAAATCCTACTAAGCTAAAAACATCTAACAAAGAATTCTACAATATGATAAATGAAGTATCTATGTTTTTTGGACATTTGTCCAATATGATAGGAAAGGGCGTTATTGAAAATTAACGCCCCCTAACTAAAGATAGACCTCCATCAACGACAATTGTCTGTCCCTGTATCCATTTAGCATCTGGAGTGCAAAGGAAACCAACAACACCTGCAATATCTTCAGGCATACCCATTCTCCCAAGAGGAGTTAGTTTGATAGTTCCTTCTTTCACCTCTTCATAGTTAGGGAAAAGCTGTATCGCTTCTGTGTCTATAGGTCCTCCAGAGACTGTATTAACGTTTATACCCTTTGGACCGAACTCAACGGCAGCATATCTCACTAATGCTTCAAGGGCAGATTTTGCAGCTCCGTGTATGGCATAGTTAGGCATGTAATCTTTTGTTCCTGTTGAAGATATAGCAATAATTTTTCCTTCTCTGCCGTCCATCAGCTTAACAGCTCTCTGGGTTGACCATATAAATCCCATAACAGTTATGTCAAATATTCTTCTCGTTCCTTTTTCCCTTAGCCTTAAAAATGGAGCAAATCCTCCAACAACTTCTCTTCCAGATGCAACAGCATTACTAACGAATATATCCAAATAACCAAACTTTTCTTTTATCTCGTCAAAAACCCTGTCTATGTCTTCTTTGTTTCCAAAATCTCCCTGTATAGCGTATCCCTTTACTCCCTTTTCTTCTATCTCTCTAACAGTTTCTTCTGCTTTTTCTTTATTCTTATAATAGTTAATAATAACATCTGCTCCCATCTGTGCTAACTTCAGGGCAATAGCCCTTCCTATTCCTCTACTCCCTCCTGTGATAAATGCCAGTTTTCCCTCAAGCTCCTTGCAAGCCATACATCTCCTCCTTAGTGATGTTTATGTTTATTAATTTCTTCTAAAAATTTTTTCAGTAATGTTTCTCCATGATATCCCTCTTCAACAAGACCTAAAAATATTCTCATCTCATCGTCTGATGGTTCCCTCCCTAATATGTCTATAATTTTTTCGTATTCAACAAATGTATCATTTTCCCAACCTTCTCCCACCATATGATTTTCAATAATAAATGGGTTCTCTACCTTGTATTTGAGAGCTTCTCTGTAGCCAAGAATAAACATAACTATAAACAAAACAATCAATATTAAAAATCCTATACCGTAAACAATAATTTCCATTATTTCCCTCCTTTGCTGAAGTCTCTCAAATGTTCAAGAACATGGTAAGCCTTTTTAGAATAAATGGTTTCTCTGGATAGTTCAATCCCCTCCTGTATAGTATTTACAATACCAGATACTTTTAGGGCAAAAGCTGAATTTATCACAACGAAATCTGTTTTAGGAGAATAATCCTTTCCTTTGAGAATGTTTAGGGCTATGTTCAGGTTATGCTCAAGGTCTCCCCCTTTTATGTCCTCTAATGAGGCTCTTCTTAGACCAAAATCTTCAGGTTTTACTGTATACATGTTTATTTCATTATTATTCAGCTCTCCAACAACAGTTTCTCCAACAATGGATACCTCGTCTAAACCTTCTTTCCCATGAACCACATATGCTCTTTCCACACCAAGGTTTGGCAGAACTTTCGTGATAGGTTCAATAAGGTTACTGTCATATACCCCCATAAGCTGAAATTTTGCATCAGCGGGATTTGATAGAGGCCCCAGTATGTTGAATATCGTCCTTATTCCTATTTCTCTTCTCTGTCTTATCACATTCTTCATTGCAGGGTGATAAATAGGAGCAAACAGAAAAGCAAGCCCTATTTTTTCTATGGCTTCTGCTGCTGTTTCTGGTGGCATTTCTATGTTAATACCTAAAGCCTCCATAATATCTGCACTGCCACACTTGGAGGAAACAGAACGATTTCCATGTTTTGCAACCTTTGCTCCTGCTCCTGCAACAACAAATGCTGTTATTGTTGATACGTTAAATGTGTTTACTCTATCTCCTCCTGTCCCGCACGTATCAACAAGTTTTGACCTGTCTTTTACAGGAACTTTAACAGCTTCCCTTTTCATAACTGATGCTGCTGCAGAAATCTCCTCCACCGTTTCACCTTTCATCTTAAGCCCTGTAAGAACAGCACCTATCTGGGCATCTGTTGCCTGCCCATTCATCAGTATGGAGAACAGCTCTTGTGTTTCTTCTCTTGATAGGTTTACTCCTGAAGTCACTTTTTTTATGAACTCTTTTATCAACCTTAAACCTCACATGTAGGATTTATCAAGATATTCTATTACCGCCTTTTCTCTTAACTTGTTTAACTGAATTTCATATTCCTTTTTTAGTTTTTCGGATATCTCTTTTCCTGTTGGCTGCTGATTGACTATTTTCCTTTCTTCGGAAACTACATAAACGAAATAAACCCCATTATCTGTGGTAACTTCAAATATCTCACCAACTTTCCTTTCCCATATAGGTGTGTCAAGTTTCTTTATCAGGTCTCCTTTTTTTACCTCACCTAATAGACCTCCCTTTTCTGCTGTTATAGGGTCTTCTGAATATTTTTTTGCAAACTCTGAAAAATTTTTCTGGTTCAGGTGTTCTTTTAAAAACTGGTATTTTTCTTTAAATTTTTTATCTTTTGTGGATAAGAATATTATTCTTACAGTTCTAAAAGTTACTTCTTTACCCTCTTTTATTCCCCCAAACAACATCCGCCTAATATGAACTTGAACGTATCTTTGAATAAGAAGCTCTCTTTTTATTAGGTCTTTAAACTCTGTAAAAGATATGTTCTGCTCTTCCAATTTTTTTCTAAATTCTTCCACAGAATTTAATTTATTGGCTTTAGCTATCCTTAAAATGGCTTCTTCTACTTCGGCAGGAGAAACTCTTATACCTGATTTTTCAGCTGCCTGGGCTACTAAAATCTGGTCTATTAACTTTTTCGCTGCTTCCTTCTTGTCTTTTATTCCAAACCATCCCATTGCAAGTTCAACTTCCGACTTTAAAACTGGCTGACCATTTACAACAATAACAACTTTGTCAAAAAGCTTTAAATCACTTTCTTTTCCATAAGAAACAACTGCAAACAATAACAAAAACAGTAATACTTTCTTAATCATTTTTTTTCTTCTTCCTCTTTTCTGCATAATTTTCAATAATTTTTAAGGATGCTCTTTCTACGGCAAGAGCTTTATCAGGAACATCTTTTGTAACAACAGAACCAGACCCTGTAATAGCCTCTTCACCTACAGTAATCGGAGCCACAAGCATTGTGTCACTGCCTATAAATGCTCTGTCTTTTATCACAGTCTTGTGTTTTTTGAAACCGTCATAATTACAGGTTATTGTTCCAGCTCCAATATTTACATCTTTTCCCACTTCAGCATCACCTATATATGTCAAATGCTTTGCTGATGTATTTTCTCCTATTACAGATTTTTTAACTTCAACGAAATTTCCTATCTGCACACCTTGTTTTATAACTGTATTATCTCTTATTCGCGCATAGGGGCCAATTACTGCATTGTCTTCAATTACTGAGTTTTCAATTACAGAACCAGTTAGAATTTTTACATTTCTTCCTATTTTTGAGTTTTTTATCACAGAGTTTTCTTCTATTACTGAGTCTTCGCCTATTGAAGTTTTCCCTTTTAAAACAACATTTTGGTAAATTTCAACATCTGGAGAAAACTCCACGTCAAACTCTATGTAAACAGTTTCTGGATTGTGAAATGTAACTCCTGCATAAGACCAGAACTGTAAGTATTTCATTCTCAGGATGTTTTCTACTTTTGACAGATTCCATCTGTCATTTACTCCTATAAATTGGGTATAATCTGGAACCAGGAGTGCATAAACTTCTTTTCCCATTTGGTTGAGGAGTTTTATAACATCTGTGAGGTAATATTCCCTCTGGGCGTTGTTATTCTCTAACCTGTCTATCACCTGTTTCAGATATGGAGCATAGAATAGATAGATGCCTGTATTTATCTCATCTATCTGCTGTTCTTCATGTGTAGCATCTTTTTCTTCAACGATTCTTATAATCCTGTGGTTTTTATCTTTTATAACTCTTCCATAGCCTAAAGGATTGGGAACTTTTGTGGTCAAGACAACTCCTGCAACCTTTTCATTACGGTAGTTTTCACCACCTTCAGCAGGTGCTCCTTCAAAGTGGAGCATGGCTTCCATATATTTGACAGCATTTTTCAGGGTTTCCCCTTCTACCAGCGGCAGGTCTCCATTAAGAATCATAACAACTCCGTCAAAGTTTTCCCAGTAAGGTTTTGTCTGGGCAACAGCATGTCCTGTTCCCAGCTGTTCTTCCTGTTCAACATACACACAGTTTAAACAGTTTATAGCCTTCTTTACTTGCTGTTTTTCGTGACCTATCACATATATAATCTTTTCAGGATTGCTCCACCGTGCTGCAAGGGATATGTAATGTATCATTGGCTTACCTAATATGTTATGGATAACCTTCGGTTTCTTTGAACGAAATCTGGTTCCTTTGCCTGCAGCAAGTATTATAGCTATATGTTTTTCGTGATTGTGTCCCATATTTACCTCTTCACATACAGATTTTCTCAAGTTTATCTATTATATCCATAACTGTCTTATTTTTTGTTTTGTAGCTTGCTCTATTTACTATAAGTTTTGCTGAGGATGGCTGAATCTCTTCAATAACGACAAGACCATTTTCTCTTAATGTCCTACCAGTTTCTACTATGTCAACAATAAAGTCAGAAAGACCAACTAACGGAGCAAGCTCTACAGAACCGTATAGCTCAAAAATCTGAACTTTTATTCCTTTTGTGCTGAAAAAATCTTTTGTTATATTAGGATATTTAGTGGCAACTTTTAATGAAGTGGGATTTGAAAAATATTTTTCTTTACTTTCAGGTAAACCTGCTACCATTATGGTGCATGCTCCAATTCCCAGGTCAACAGGTTTGTAAACATCTGGTTTACTCTCTAAAAGAACGTCATCTCCTGCAACCCCAATATCTGCCACTCCGTATTCAACATAAGTAGGAACATCTTTCGCTCTGACTAATAAAAAATTGAAACCTTCTGCTTCAATGACAAGTTTTCTTGAATCTGTTTTTACCTCACCACCAAGTATACCTGCCTTTCCAAATATGTGTATCGTCTGCTCAAACAGCCTACCTTTTGGTAGGGCAACAGTTATGTTTTTTTTATCCATTTATCAGTTTCTACCCCTTGCAAAAGGAATACTTATCCAAAGTTGGTCAACTTCTCCGTCATTTTTCAGTTCAACTTCTATTCTCTTTGAATCAAACTGGGGATACTTGGAGAAGACTTTTATCAGGTCTTCTTGCAACACATCAGCAAAGTTAGGGGGAAGACCTTTTCTCTCGTAAGAGAGCACCATCATAAGCCGTTCTTTTGCTACTTCAGAAGATTTTTTTCTTCTAAACAGGTCAAAAATTGACATTATTACCTCCCAAACAGTCTGGCAAAAAATCCTTTTTTGGTTTCAAGTTCATTGAAAGGAACATCTTCTCCTTCTATCCTTTTAGCTATGTTCATTAATGCTTTGGCTGCAGTATATTCGTTAGGGTGCAACACTATAGGCTCACCTTTGTTTGTAAAGTCAACCATCTTTTCTTCATCAGGAACTATGCCTATCTTTGGTATTTGAAGTATCTCTTCCACATCTTCAACAGAGAGCATCTCTCCTTTTTTTACCTGATGAGGTTTTATCCTGTTTATAATTAGCCTCATCTCTTTTTTATCCATAGCTTCTAACAGACCTATTATCCTGTCTGCATCTCTAACAGAAGAAACTTCTGGGTTTGTAACAACTAAGGCTTCATCAGCAGGAGCAGCAGCAGTTTTAAATCCTCCTTCTATTCCTGCAGGGGAGTCTATAAATATGTAATCAAACTCTTCCTTTACAGATTCTACAATGTCTTGTAACTGTTCTGGCTTTACAGCATCCTTGTCTTTTGTCTGGGCAGCAGGAAGGAGATAAAGAGACAAACCTCTTTTGTCTTTAACAAATGCCTTTTTAGGCTCTACTCTTCCTTCCACAACATCTACTATGTCATAAACAATTCTGTTTTCCAGTCCTAAAATCATGTCAAGATTTCTCAGACCTATGTCAGCATCTATCGTCAAAACTTTTCTACCTATACTGGCAAGGGCAGTAGCAACGTTAGCTGTAACTGTTGTTTTCCCAACCCCACCTTTTCCTGAAGTAACGACAATTACTCTTGCAGTCATCTCTATTACCTCATATTATTTTATTCTCTCTATCACTATTTGCTGATTTTCAATATAAGCTTTTTCAGGATACTCAGGTATTTCTGGATTATCTGGAGACCTTGTAAGAAAACTGGCAATCCTCAATTGCTGGGGAATAAGCTTCAGCGCCATAACTGTTGCTGTTTCATCTCCGTTTGCTCCTGCATGAACGACACCTCTGAGTGTTCCCATTACTATTACATTTCCTGAAGCAATGACATAAGCATCTGGATTGACGTCTCCTATAATCAAAACGTCTCCATCGTATTCTATTCTCTGTCCACTCCTTAAAGTTTTATTGACCACTTTTAATGATTTCCTCTCTGTAATTTCTGGAATTTTTCTGACAACTTTTTTTGTGTTTTCTGTCTTGTATCCTAAAACTTTTGTGTTGTATTTTTTCAGCAGCTGCTCAATCTTTTCTAACTGCTCTTCTGAAAGGTTTGTATCTTTCAAATCTAATATAGAGACAGAGCCTTTAAAAAATGCAGATGACAGTTTCTCTTCTAACTCTTTCAGGTTTTCTTCAAAAGATTTATTACTGTCTAACTTTATTAAAAGAGCTGGAACCGTGACACCTTTAATCTCTAATCCCAAGTCTATCTCTCTCTTGAGTAATTTTGTTCTATAAACTATCATAATATACTTTAAGCCCTATTTTCAATTAAGGAGGAAAAATTTTTGGAAGGTCTTTTCAGTAGATTTTTTTATTTTAGAAGCGGCAGCCTTATGTGTGAGAACATACCTGTTTCCCGTATAATTGAAAAAACAGGAACACCTGTATACATATACAGTAAGTCTGCAATTTTAGAAAAAATTAACCAGTATAAAGAAGCATTTAAAAGCTATCCAACCCTGATATGCTATGCAGCAAAGGCAAATTCTAATATATCTGTGCTGAAAATATTTAGAGAACAAGGATTAGGTTTAGATATTGTTTCTGGGGGGGAGTTATACAGAGGACTGAAAGCGGGATTTGACCCAAAAAAAATTGTTTACGCAGGTGTTGGAAAAACTGATGAAGAGCTTAAGCAGGCTATTGAGGCTGGTATACTGTCATTTAACGTGGAAAGTCTGATGGAATTAGATGTGTTAGACAGCATGGCTGAAAGTCTCGGAAAAAAGGCGAATATATCTATCAGAATAAATCCTGACGTTAATCCTAAAACACATCCATACATATCAACAGGCCTGAAGAAAAGCAAGTTTGGTATAGATATGGAAGATGCCCTAAAGGCTTATAGAACTGCTTCAAAGAAAAAAAACCTGAACATTGTTGGTATCCACTGTCATATAGGCTCTCAGATTATGGATGTATCTCCATACAGGGAAGCTGTTGAAAAAACAGTTGAGCTTGTGTTTAAACTGAAAAAAGAGGGAATAAACCTCTCCCACATTGATATAGGAGGAGGGTTAGGCATAAAATACAGACCTGAGGACAATCCCCCCTCACCAAAGGATTTAGCAGAGATGGTCATTCCCATTGTAAAAGAGACAGGTTTGAAACTGATTATTGAGCCGGGAAGGTCGTTAATTGGAGAAGCAGGTATACTGGTATCACAGGTATTATTCCTGAAAGATAAAGGGGAGAAGCATTTTATTATTATAGATGCAGGTATGAATGACCTGCTGAGACCAGCTATGTACAACGCATACCATCATATACTTCCTGTAGAGAAAAAAGGTGAAACAGTTATTGCAGATATTGTAGGTCCTATCTGTGAAACAGGAGATTTTTTTGCAGTTGATAGAGAAATAGATAATGTGAGCAGAGGCGATTATCTTGCTGTTATGAGTGCAGGAGCTTATGGATTTTCTATGTCTTCAAACTACAACTCAAGACCAAGAGCTGCTGAAATCCTGGTAGAAAAAGACAGTTTCCATACAGTAAGAAAAAGGGAAACCTATGAAGATTTAATAAAACTTGAAGAAGAGGTGATGTGAATGAAAGTTCTTGTTGTTGGAAACGGTGGAAGAGAGCATGCCCTTGCATGGAAGATTAAACAGAGTCCTCTGCTGAGCAAACTTTATGTTGCAAAAGGGAATGCAGGTATATGGAAAATTGCACAGAAGGTGGACATAAATCCTACAGATGTAGAAAAGTTAGTGGATTTTGCAAAAAGGGAAAAAATAGACCTTACAGTTGTAGGACCTGAACAGCCACTGTCTGAAGGGATAGTTGACGCATTTGAGAAAGCAGGACTGAAAATATTTGGACACAGAAAAAACGCTGCTATATTAGAGGCAAGTAAGGTATTTGCCAAAAACTTTATGAAAAAATACAACATACCAACAGCATTTTATGAGACTTTTGACAACGAAGATGATGCTATTGAGTTTATAAAGAAGATGGGGACACCTATCGTCATAAAAGCTGACGGTCTTGCAGCAGGAAAAGGAGTTGTTATTGCAAACACAGAAGAAGAGGCCGTAGAAACAGTAAAAAGTATGTTCAGAGGCTTATTTGGAGAGGCAAGTAAAAGGATTGTGATTGAAGAGTTTTTAGAAGGTGAAGAAGCATCTTACATAGCAATGGTTGATGGGGAAAAATTAGTTCCAATGGCCACATCACAGGACCACAAAAGGGTGTTTGACGGGGATAAAGGACCAAACACTGGAGGAATGGGTGCATACTCTCCTACACCTGTAATCACACCTGAGATAGAAAAACAGATATTAGAAAAAATCATGTATCCAACCCTGAAAGGGATGAAAGCAGAAGGCAGACCTATGAGGGGATTTCTGTATGCAGGACTGATGATAGGTCCAAAAGGTATAAATGTCCTTGAGTTTAATGTTAGAATGGGAGACCCTGAAACACAGCCTATAATGAGAAGACTTCGCAGTGACCTCCTCCAGCACATGATAGACATATTAGACGGCAAAATAGAGCAGGTAACTCCCCAGTGGAGTGAAGACTGGTCTATCGGAGTGGTTATGGCATCAAAGGGATATCCCGGCAAGTATGAGAAAGGTTTTGAGATAACAGGTATTGATGAAGCAGAGAAAGACCCTGACATTGTTGTTTTCCACGCAGGAACAGACATAAAAGAGGGAAAAATTGTCACAGCTGGAGGAAGAGTCCTGACTGTTACAGCAACAGGCAAAACTCTGTTAGAAGCAAAAGAAAAAGTTTACAGAGCAGTTGAAAAGATACATTTTGAAGGGGCTCATTACCGCAAGGACATAGGAGATAAAGGACTGAAAAGACTACACCATTTATAGAAAATATTTTTTTGTTGATTTATAATAAAACCACGTTTGATTTTTAAAAAGGAGGGTTGTAATGCTTACCTATGATGTCTTAATTGTTGGTGCAGGCGGCGGCGGACTTATGGCAGCACTTGAAGCAAGTAAAGCAAAAGATGTGAAGGTTGGCGTTGTAACAAAGGTATATCCAACTCGCTCACATACAGGGGCTGCACAGGGAGGAATAAATGCTGCCCTTGCAAATGTTGACCCATCAGACAGCCCAGAAGTTCATACATTTGACACAGTGAAAGGCTCAGACTATTTAGGAGACCAGGATGCTATTGAGTTTATGTGTACAGAAGCTCCAAAAAGGATATACGAGCTGGAACATTTAGGGGTTCCTTTTTCAAGACTTCCTGACGGAAGAATAGCACAGAGGCCTTTTGGTGGTGCAGGCTTTCCAAGAACCTGTTATGCAGCTGACAAAACAGGTCACGTTATACTGCATACCCTTTACGAGCAGTGTCTGAAAAACGACGTTGATTTCCTCAACGAGTGGTTTGTAAAAGAACTGTTAGTAGATAACGGAGAAGCAAAAGGAGTTGTTGCCATAGATATCAGGTCTGGTGAAGTTCATGTAATAAAGGCAAAGGCTGTTATATTCGCAACAGGAGGATACGCAAGAGTTTACTGGGTGAGAAACTCAAATGCTATAGGTTCTACAGGAGATGGGGTCGCTCTATGTTATAGAGCTGGTATTCCAATAAAAGATATGGAGTTTGTCCAGTTTCACCCTACAGGTCTCAGGTCTACAGGAATACTGGTTACAGAGGGAGCAAGGGGGGAAGGTGGATACCTGATAAACAACAAAGGGGAAAGATTTATGGAAAGATACGCTCCAAATAAGATGGAGCTTGCCCCAAGGGATATGGTCTCAAGGGCTATTGAAACAGAGATATTGGAAGGTAGAGGATGGGGCGAAGGTATGATGGCATATGTCCATCTTGACCTGAGACATTTAGGAGCAAAGAAAATAAAAGAGAGACTTCCACAGATTAGAATGCTTGCAATAGATTTTGAAGGTGTTGACCCAATAGAAGAGCCAATACCAGTAAGACCAACAGCCCACTACTCAATGGGTGGAATACATGTGGAGGATTACAAAACATCAATGACCCCTGTTAAAGGTGTTTATGCTGTTGGAGAGTGTGCATGCGTTTCTGTTCATGGAGCAAACAGACTGGGAGGAAACTCTCTCCTTGATATCGTAGTATTTGGAAAACCAGCTGGAGCAGCTGCTGTTGAGTATGCAAGGAACAAACCAGAAGATAACTCCTACAACTACAAGGCAGAAGAAGAAAGAGCAAGAAAAGAGATAGAAGAGCTCCTCAAGAAAGAAGGAACAGAAAACATAAACACCATCAGAATGGAAATGGCACAGACAATGTGGGACAAAGTGGGAATATTCAGAGAAGAAAAACCTATGCAGGAAGCTATAGAAAAAATAAAAGAGCTGAAAGAAAGATACAAAAATTTAGCACCGGGAGACAGCGGAAAGTTATTTAACACAGCTCTGATAAATTATCTTGAGCTGGGATACCTCCTCGACCTTGCAGAAGTAATTGCCATAACAGCAGAGATGAGAAAAGAGTCCAGAGGAGCACACGCAAGAAGGGACTATCCTGAGAGGGACGATGAGAACTTCCTGAAGCACTCACTGGCATACTACACAGAAGATGGTCCAAAGATAGAGTATGCAGAGGTTAGAATAACAAAATATCAGCCTCAAGAGAGAAAGTACTGATTACTACAGCCCCTATCTGGGGCTTTTCTTCACATATAGTCTCCGTGATACAATAATATCTCCAACCACTCTTTCAGGAGAAATCAGAAATTGATTGAAGACAGAGAGTACGAAATTATAGAAAACAGATACATATCTGGAATAACATGGCTTCTCAGAATAAAAGCCCCTTCACTAAAGAATGCTCCTGCTGGCTCTTTTGCAATGGTAAGGGCTACTCACCACCTCCAATACGACCCTATGATGAGAAGAGCCTTTGCCATTGCTGACGTCCAGGAAGACGAAATACTGATGTTTTACGATGTTTACGGCAAAGGAACATTGATGCTAACACACAAAAAGCCAGGAGATAAAGTATCTGTCCTTGCTCCCCTTGGCAGAAATTTCTTTCCAGAACATTACGACCATTACATACTTGTTGGTGGTGGAATAGGATTTGCGGGACTATCCCTATTTATGAAGAAACTAAAAGAAAAAAGGAAAAAATTTATAGCTATTTACGGAGTTAGAAGAAAAGAACAGCTGTCTATGCTTGAATGGATTAAAGAAAACGGCTTTGAAGATGATGTGATTGTTTATACAGAAGACGGCAGTTACGGAGAAAAGGGGCTTGTTACAAGAGATTTAGAAGAGCTTATATCACAAAATCCCGGCACAGCCCTCGCAGTATGCGGACCAAAAGGTATGATGAAAGCAGTTATGGACGTAGCAAAAAAAACAAAAGCACCTGCATATCTATCTTTAGAGAGCAAAATGGCCTGCGGATTTGGTATATGTATCGGATGTGTAGTAAAAGACACAGAAAAAGACAGTTACGTTAGAGTGTGTTATGAAGGACCAGTTTTTGACGGTCATAAAATCCAGCTTTAGGAGAAAGTGATGAGATACGAGATAACAAAGAAATTTAAGTTTGAAGCAGGACACAGAGTGTGGAAGCAGAACTTAACATCAGGGAAAGGAGCACGGCTTATGGAAGGTGAGATACCACCTAACCCCTGCCTGAACATACACGGACACAGCTACAAAGTGGAAGTTACAGTAGGTTCAGACACACTGAACGAACAGGAAATGGTGATAGATTTTTACCACATAAAAGCAGCACTGAAGGATCTTATTGACAACAAGCTTGACCACTCTTTCATTATTGACAAAAACGACCCATTATATCCTTCCTTTAAGGAGCATTTTGGATTTTTAAAGCTGTTTGTTGTTGATTTCTGTCCCACAGCTGAAGCTTTAGCTAAATTTATATATGACTTTCTGACAGAGAAACTTGATGAGGCTGGACTCCTTGAGGATATAAAGGTTGTATCTGTCACCGTATGGGAAACAGAAACAGGTAAAGCTGTATATCGGGGACAGTAGTGGAGCTTTTTTACATTGCTGTTGTAATCTTTATAATGTTATTTATGACAGGGCTTTACTTTGTAGTGGGATACAGATTTATAAAAAAACATAAGGGAAAGAAAAATGGCAATAATAAAACCATATAAAGGAAAGTATCCAAAAATACACCCAACAGCATTTATTGCAGAGAATGCAGTTATCATTGGAGATGTTGAAATAGGGGAAGACTGCTCCATATGGTATAACGTTGTTATCAGAGGAGATGTAAACTACATAAGGATAGGAGACAGAACAAACATTCAGGACGGAACTATTATCCACGTTGACCACAAAAAATATCCTACCATCATAGGTAAAGAAGTAACAGTGGGGCACAATGTGATGCTGCATGCCTGCACCATTGAGGACAGGGCTCTGATAGGAATGTCTGCAACAGTTATGGATGGAGCAGTAGTGGGGAAAGAAAGCATTGTCGGAGCAGGAGCACTGGTAACGCCAGGCAAGGTTATACAGCCCAGAACCCTGTGGACAGGTTCACCAGCAAAATTCAAAAGAAATCTAACAGAAGAAGAACTGCAGTGGCTGGAAAAATCTTACCAGAACTACATAAGGTATAAAAATTCTTATCTTGATGAGTTATAATATTTTTCCCATTTTTGTTAGAGAGGTTAGAGATGACAAAAGCAGACATAGTTAACTACATAATGGAAAAGAAAAAGGTGAACGCTGCAAAAAAGGATGTTTCAAACATAGTTAGCAGAGTTTTTGAGATAATATCTGAGGAACTTATAAACGGAGAGGATAATCACAAAATACAGATTTCTGGATTTGGAACATTTATTGTCAAAAAGAGAGCTCCAAAAGTAGGAAGAAACCCAAGAACAAAAGAAGAGAAATTGATACCAGAAAGATTTGGAATATCTTTTAAGGTTGGTAAAAAACTCCACAGAGAACTAAACGGAAATTAAAGTCGGAGCGTAGCTCAGGCGGTAGAGCACTGGCATGGGGGGCCAGAGGTCGGCGGTTCAAGTCCGCTCGCTCCGACCATTTAATATTACGCCAGTCTTCTGTAAGCCTCTATAAGCCTGCTGATTTCAGGAGCTGAAAGATTTTTCAGCTGTTCCTCACTACTTATCACTTTTTTCAATACCTGTTTTGAAATCTGGGAAAGCTCAACCTTTGTTTTCTTGGCAAGGGTTTTAACATACTCCACCTGTTTTTCTGTTGCTGGAACAGTCTTTCCAATTTCAAGCTCACCCCTGTAAGCTCTACTACCTATGGAGTAAAGGGAAAGACACTTACCTATTCCATCGGTTATTGCCCCTTTCAGAGCATCAGCTGGAGATACATTCTCTCCTCCTCCTATCTGGACTTTCTTTATCCTGTCGTCTAATATCCAGAGGGAAACTTCTACCGTTGCCTGATACACCTTTTCTTTGTTTCCACTCTTCCTCATCACTTCCTTTTCTTCAAGGGATATAAGCCTGTAATCGTAAGACCACAGAGTCGTAACACTGTTCAGGGCATCAATAAGAAACTGGGGAACATATCCTATCAGTTTTCTCCCTCTTGCAGGAACTTCCTGAAGGGCCTTTTCTCCGTAACTGTCCAATATCTCATTGACCTTCTTTGCAATCTCCTTCAGTTGTCTGTCCAACTTTTGTTTTTCTTCATTTGAAATTCTTTCCATCTTTTCACTCCTTCCTTATTTTTCAACTACTTACAATCTATGTTAAAATCACATCAAATCAACAAAAGCTTTCTTTTGAAAATTGTGGAAAAATATATACCTTAAACAAAAATTCCTTGGGATATAGAAAAATGAAAAAAATCTTCATCAGCGTTGGTGAGATTTCTGGAGATAACTACGCATCACAGCTTATAAAACTGCTTCCCCAGTACAGATGGACAGGTATCACAGGTCCAAAAATGAGGCAGGCAGGATGTGAAACAGTCCAGAGATTAGAGGATATATCTGTTGTTGGTATAATGGAAGCCATTCCCAAATACCTGCAGATAAGAAAGAGTTTTAAAAAAGCTGTTGAAGAGTTAGAAAAAGGGGTTGATCTTCTTGTTGTTGTGGATTTTCCCGGTTTTAACCTTAAACTGTTGGAGGAAGCAAAGAAAAGAGGCATAAAAACTGTTTACTTTATTGCACCTCAGGTTTGGGCATGGGGAAAGGGAAGAATACCAAAAATTGCAAAAAATACAGACATTCTCATATCTATATGGCCTTTTGAGAAAGATGTTTACAGAGATTACTTAGACCAGTTTAGATTGGAATTTGTCGGGCATCCCCTTTTAGACATTGTAAAAACCACAAAAACAGAAAGTGAGATAAAAGCTATCCTCAGCATCCCTGAAGAAAAAAAACTGTTTGGCTTTCTCCCAGGCAGCAGAGAAAGTGAAGTGAAAACACTTCTACCTTTAATGCTGAAAGCAGGAGAGATTTTGATAAAGGAAAAGCCTGAGCTTCACTTTGTGATTCCAGCCACTCCCAATGTGGAAAAACTGATAAAAGATGAGATTTCTAAACATAAACTGCCTGTATCTGTTCTCACTGAAGAACAGATAAAAAATCCTTCCTACGAGGTTATGAAACATTCTGTCTTCTCTGTAATCGCATCAGGGACGGCGACATTAGAGGCATCAATAATAGGTAATCCATTTATTCTGGTTTACAAGGTCTCTCCTATCACATTTTTTATCGGCAGAATGCTTGTATCTATAGATTATTTAGGTCTGCCAAACATAATAGCAGGAAGAGAAGTCATAAAGGAATTGCTCCAGAAAGACTGCAGTCCTGAAAAGATTGCATCAGAAAGTCTAAAATATCTAAAAAATCCACAGCTTTACGAAAAAACAAAAAAAGAGCTTCAAGGGGTAAAATCTGCCCTTGGAGAAAAGGGAGCGCTGAAAAAAACAGCCCAGATTATAAAGGACTACCTGGAATCTGTATCAGGGAAGTAGTATAACTCCCATCTTATCTCCCCCCTATCACAGTTTACATAGTTGTCTAATTCACAGTATGTAAGGACTATCTGTCCGATGGTAAGGTCTTTAATCAGTTTTCTCTCTGGTATGTTGCCTACATATGTTATACACTTTCCTTCCTTTTCTATAGGCTCTAATTTTATGTCGTAATAACCTTTCAGATACTTTCTTTCAGATAGAATAAACTCTAAAGGACATTTGTCCCCTTTTATCTTCAGTATAAACTTT
This sequence comes from Persephonella sp., assembly GCA_026987075.1. GTDB lineage: Bacteria > Aquificota > Aquificia > Aquificales > Hydrogenothermaceae > Persephonella_A. Next base: position 21,290 of record JALSNI010000040.1, read on the forward strand.
CCCGGCAGGTTTACCATCTTTACAGGATTTTTCTGAAAGTAAAAAAACTTACCAAAATATACATTTTCCCCTAATATGATTATCCTTTCAGAACCGCGGAAAAAGGGCTGGCTGTAAGCAAAACCAAACATCACAGCAAAAAATAAAACAACAAATCTCACAGCTATTCACCCCCCTTTATTTTTAAATATGGAGAGTTTTCACACAGTTATCAACGGTATCTGTAATACTTTTCAGGAATGCTGTATATGATTTCTTTAGAGATTTTTTTCACAAGGTCAAAAGCAGCCTTTTCAATAGGAGTTCTACTGCTTAAGGCAACACCTCCAACAGCCCCTCCTTCTTTGAATGCACCTTCCCCAAACAGAACATTCCACCGTGTAAACTCTCCCTCTCCTGTCAGGGATTTTATAATCCTTCCTGTCCTTACATCAACAAGTCTGACAATCATCTGAATGTAGCTTTTCCTGAACTCAAGAAGACCTCCTGTTATGTGCTGTCTTCCACCTTCCCTCCAGGGAAGTAAAACAGGAACGAAAAAAATTGTGCTGTCTGGCTTTACAGAAGTGATTGCTCCAACAATAAGAATGTCAACGCCTTCAAGAAGTCCAGCAGGAACAGCCCTTTTAATGTCAATAACTTCTGACTGGCTGAGCAAAATCTCTTTTTTTATCTCTTTCAGTCCCTCTCCCCTCTCTAACATAACAAATCTGTTTGACGGCACAAGCTCATTAATAAGTAAATCCTTTACAGCTGAAGCAAGTTTTTTATCACATCTATTTGCCTTGCAGAAAACAACTACAGAAACCCTTGCCTTTAAGCCCTCATATCTGACTGTTTCGTTAAACCCTTTCTGTGAAGTTTCAGCGGAATGCTTTATTCCAGAGCAGGAAATCACAAACAAAAAAACAGTTAAAATAAAAAGCCTCATTCAGTCCTCCACGCCTATTTATTTTATAATATTTTCTTTTCATAAAATCTGAAGGAGAGCCATGGAATACAAATTCCTGTTTTCTTACTTGATGGTTATTACTGCCCTTTATTATGCTTATAGGGAGAGATTGGGTATAGAAAAAACACTGTTTATAAACTCTGTAAGGGCTTTTATCCAGCTGCTTTTTTTAGGATACATTCTGACATTTATCTTCCATTTAAATAGCCCTTTTGAGCTAATAGGTATACTGTTTTTGATGATTTTGTTTGCATCTTACACAGCCCAGAGCAGAGTAAAACTGAAAGAAAAAGGTTACTCAACAGCATTTTTGACTATTCTGCTCAGCTCATCTATTGTTATAGCATCACTTTTGATTTTTGGTATTGTTAGTTTCAAACCTAACGAGATTATCCCTGTAGGGGGAATGATAATAGGTAATGCACTGAATGTTTACACCATCGCCGTAGACAGAATGAAAGGTGAGGTAGAAAACAGCATAGATATTATTGAAAACATTGTAGCCCTTGGAGGAAGGTTAAAAGACGCATTCAGTCTTATAGGAAAAAAGTCTGTAAAAGCAGCAATGATACCTGTTACAAATATGCTTCAGACTGTTGGGATAATACATATTCCCGGCATCACAACAGGTATGCTTATTGCAGGGGCTGACCCTTTCACAGCTGTTTCTTATCAGCTTGCTATAATGTATATGGTGGTTTCTGTTGCAATGTTTACAGGTATTTTTTCTGTCAGATTTGGCTATGACAAAATATTAAGGACGGTAAAACAGAGCTGATGGGAATAATTTACAGCATACTTTATGCTTTAGCCCTTTTTATCTACCTTCCTGTTTTTATTTTTATCACAAAGAAAAAAGGCTACTCCCCAGAACTTAAAGACAGATTTGTCCTGTATCAGGGAGATTACAAAAACTGTATATGGTTTCACTGTGCCAGTGTTGGAGAGCTTAATGTTGCAAGACCTATAATTGAATACTTCAAAAAAGAAAGGGAGATTCTTATCACTGTCTCATCTCCACGGGGAAAAAAGTATGCAAAAAAAGTTTATCCCTTTGCAACAGTAAGAACTGTTCCTTTTGATTTGCCGTTTTTGGTCAATAGATTTATAAAGATGTACAAACCATCTGTCTTAATTGTTGTTGAAGGGGAGCTGTGGTTTAATCTTATAACTGTAACATCAAAGTTTATTCCTGTTATATCAGTGAATACCCGAATTTCCCCTTCTTCTTACAGAGTTTACAGAAAGTTAAAACCCTTCTACAAAAAAATCCTGAACAGTTTTTCCCTACTTATAGTCAGAACAGAAACAGACAGAAACTATCTACAGGAGTTTGTCAAACAAAAAGAAAAGATAGTTATGTGTGGAGACCTGAAATTTGTATCCTCAAAAGGTGCAAAAACTGTTAATATCAACAAAGAGGGAAGAGTTGTTGTTGCAGGAAGCACCCACTTTCCAGAAGAAAAGATAATAATAAAAGCATTTCAAAATCTCAAAAAAGAATTCCCTGACCTGAAGCTTGTGATAGCTCCAAGACATTTAGAAAGGGTTTCAGAGGTTGAGAAAATTGTCCAAGAAAACAATCTCAGCTGCAGCCTCAGAACAGAAACAGACCAGATAAAAACAGACGTTTACATATTAGACACTGTCGGTGAGCTTTCAGGATTTTATAAACATGCTGATGCTGTCTTTGTGGGAGGAACATTTGCCCCTGTTGGAGGACACAACATCTTAGAAGCTGTTTTACAAAACAGACCTGTCGTTATAGGTCCAAACTATCATAAAATAAAAGATACAGTGGAAGAGATTAAAAAAACAGGCTTTCTAAAAATTGCCTCTGATGAAAAAGATTTAGAAAGGCGTATAAAAGAGTTCCTTACAGAGAAACTACCTGAGATAGATTTTTCACAAATTTCCGAAAATATATACCAGTGCTACATCAGTAATATAAAAGGAGCTGTAAATGGACATAACAGATAGAGCTTTACATTTTTACCAGATGGAAATCAGCGACTACACCACATATCTTGAAATATCAAAATCTGTCAAAGACAAAAAGCTGTCAGAAAAGATAAAAAACATTGCCCTTATGGAGAAAAAACATGCCCAGTTCTGGAAAGAGTTTTTACAGAAGAGAGGTGTAACAGACTTACCTGCTAAAAAATCAGCTTTTAAAATACGGCTGATGAAATTCTTATCTAAAATATTTAACCCTATCGTAGTAATATCATTCTTTGAATTGGGGGAATCTGGAGCAATAAAAGAGTATTACAGATTTTTAAAAACAGAAAACCTTTCTGAAGAAGAGAAGGAAAAACTAAAAAACATAATATTAGACGAGATAGAACACGAGACATTTTTCGCAAGACAGATAAATGAAAAAGGTCTGTCTAACATCAGAGATTTTGTTTTAGGAATGAATGATGGATTGGTAGAGATACTGGGAGCAGTTGCTGGACTTTCTGCCGTTTATCTGACACAGCCTGTTGTTGTTGGAGTATCAGGGCTTATTGTTGGAGTTGCAGGGGCACTATCTATGGGAATAGGAGCTTTTATATCTGTTCGCTCCCAGAGACAGGTAAATCAGGCACAGAAAGAACAGATGGAGATAATATTTGAGGTAGCACCAGAAAGGGCTGTCCAGGAATACAGAGAGCGCCTGATACAGTCGGGGGTTGTTGAAGAAATAGCAGAAGAGATTTCATCAAAGGTTGGAAAAAACAGAGAAGCTATATCAAAACTTCTGATAGAAGAAACAGAAGAAAATGAGATAAGGTCTGGGCTGTTTACAGGAATTGCCTATCTGTTTGGCGTGTTTTTTCCTGTTATTCCCTTCTTTTTCTCTCCAACTTCATATGTAGCACTGCCCTTTTCTATCCTGTTTGCAGGTATTGCCCTTACATTTGTTGCTGTTATAATTTCTGTGTTGTCTGGCATCAGCATAAAGAAAAAAGTATTAGAGATGGTTATATCAGCATTTACAGCAGCAGGTATTGCCTACGGCTTTGGTTCAATTATGCAGTCATTATTTGGAATAAACATATAAGGAGAGAGATATGCCTTACAGTATGACAGGTTTTGGCTATGCAGTAGAAAGTTTTGATGAGTATGAGATTGAAGTAAGAATAAAATCGCTGAACAATCGGGGAGTGGACATATCAGTCAAAGGTCCCAAAGAACTGCTGTTCTTTATAGATTTAGATGTTAGAAACACAGTAAAATCCTTCTTTGAAAGGGGAAGTTTTCAGATTTTTATTAATATTAGATACACACAGCCAAAACTCCTTTTAAACGAGGAGAGCCTCAAACTTGCCGTTCAGAGCGTAAAAGAGCTGATGGAAAAGATAGGTCTATCCCTTAGCGACGACAAGATATACGAAATATCTGCAGGTCTGTCATCAGAATTTGAAGAGGAAACTGTTGACCTTCAGCTGAAAGAGAGGATTCTGCAGACATTAGAAAAAGCCTGCTACTCCTTAAAAGAAGAGAGAAAAAAAGAAGGGGAAAAACTTATTCAGGATATATCTGAAAGACTGAAGATAATAGAGGAAAACCTTGAACATATAAAGAAGGAAAAAGAGCAGATAATAGAAAAAGCAAAAGAAAAAATAACAGAAAAAGTAAAAGAGCTTTTAGGTGAAGAATACTCAGAAAGGGCATTTATAGAAGCAACTCTTTTAGCTGAAAAGATGGACATAACAGAAGAGATAGTAAGGCTACAGTCCCACATCCACAGATTTAAAGAGCTGTTAAAATCAGAAAAAGCAGTGGGAAGGAAGATGGACTTCCTCTGTCAGGAGATGCACAGAGAGATAAACACAATGGGAAACAAAATGCCTGACTTTTCACCTTATACTGTAGAGATGAAAACACAGCTTGAAAAGATAAGACAGCAGGTTCAGAATATAGAGTGATGAGAGTCTTAATAACATTAATATTAGCTTTACTGATAACTGCCTGCTCAAAAACATACGACCCACTGACAGGTAAAGAGGTTTATACCCTTCTGCCCACTTCTGAAGAGGTAAAAATTGGCAAGATGTATGTTCCCCTTGCCATAGAACAGAACGACGGCAGATACCCTGACAGGGAAGTTCAGGAATATGTATCTAAATTAGGCAGGGAAATAGCAAAACATACACCAAGGAAGTTAGATTACAGATTTTATGTGGTAAATACAGGAGTTGTAAATGCTTTTGCTCTCCCGGGAGGCTTTATATTTGTAAACAGGGGGCTTATACTTACCCTTGATGAAGAGGACGAGCTTGCAGGGGTCTTGGCCCACGAGCTTGCCCACGTTAACGCAAGACACCACGCCAGATTTTTAGAAAAGATTTACGGTATGAACATTCTCCTATCTGTAGCCAGTATATTTGCTTACCAGTCAAGGTATGGTGATGTCCTGATGCAGTTTGGCAAAATAGGAGCTCAGCTCCTGTCTTTAAAGTGGAGCAGAGAGCATGAAACAGAGGCAGACAGATTTGGAGTAAAGTTTGCTTACGAGGCAGGATACGACCCGAGGGGACTGCTTAAAACGTTTGAGATATTTAAAAAGTTGGACAGAGTAAAGCAACCTGAATGGCTTTTGACACACCCACTGCCTGATACAAGGATAAAGAACGTAAAAAAGCTTATATCCCATCTTGATATAAATAGACCCCTCAAAGAGGATTCCCAACAGTTTCACAGAATAAAAGAAAAACTCCAGAAAACAAAACAGTCCTTTGACCTTTATTACAAAGCTATTGAGAAACTGAAAAAAAACAAAAAAATCGCAGCGCTTAATCTGCTAAACAAAGCTATAAAACTTTATCCCAACAACAACGCAGCCCTTTCTATGAAGGCATTTCTCCTTCTTGACGAAGAGCAGTTTAAAGAAGGAACAGAGCTTGCTGTTAAAGCCTGCAAGTTGGACAACATGTTTTTCAGACCACATTTTTTTGCAGGATACGGATACTTTAAGCTAAAAAATTACAGTGAAAGTATAAGATATTTAGAAAGAGCAAGAGAGCTTATTCCAGACTTTCCAGATGTTTATTACTTTTTAGGCAGAGATTACGAAGAGTTAGACAGGATACCTGAAGCTGTTAAAAATTACAGAAAAGCCCTTCAGCTCACAGATGGAAAGAGAGGCTGGGAAAAGGACGCCCAGAGACGCCTCCAGAAATTAACAGGATATTAAGGATAAAGCTGTTCTCCTGTCTCAGGGTCGTATATAAATATAGCCTTTATAGGACAGGCTTCTGCTGCTCTGAAAATTTCCTCTTCTTCTTCAGGTGTGAGGTCTAATATCACTTCCTGCCTTTTTACCTGCTGGGCTTTTTCCATCACCTCTTCTTTAGGTTTTCCCGGCTCTAAAATAACAGCCTTGTGCCTTTTATCTAACTCTATATACTTGGTCTCCTCTGCACAGGGACCTATACCTTCACATATCGTTCTGTCAACAACCACTTTCAGTTTTCCCATAGATATACCTCCTTTATATTCGTTGAAATAGATTATAATGGATTTAACAAATCTTACAAAGAGTTAAATCATAGTGAAAAGTTTTGTTTTATCCATACTGGCAGGCTTTTTAATATCCTTATCTTTTCCTAACTTTTTTATTCCTTTTATTTATATGGGAGGATTTTTTATACTTTTTTACATTATTTATAAAGCCAGTTCCCTGAAAGAATCTATTCTTTACAGCCTGTTAACAGGTTTTTCTTTTGCTGTGTTTTCTTTTTACTGGATTGTTTTTGCTATCAGTCATTATGGAGATGTTAACCTGCTGGTATCTGTTCTGCTTTTTGCCTTATTTGGAATTTCCTTTTCCCTTTTCCAGTTTGTTCCATTTGGAATTTTTTTACATATAACAAAAAAATACAGATACTCAATATTTTTAGCACCTTTTGTCTGGGTAATTTTAGAATTCCTGAGGGAGTATTTCCCTTTTTCAGGTTTTCCGTGGAATCTGATGGGATATACCCTCTCTTACATCAATCCTGTTGCTCAGATAACATCTACAACTGGAATTTACGGCCTCTCTTTTTTGGCTGTATTTTTTGCGGTATCTTTCTTTATTCTCTTCCACAGGAAAAATTTAATACCTGCAGTTGTTTCTGTTCTGTTATTCAGTGGAATTTATCTGTGGGGAAATCACAGAATAAACAGCTATACAGACACAGGAACTGCCAGAAATATTGCTGTTATTCAGGGAAATATAAAGGAAGATGTAAAGTTAGACAACAATAAAAGACTTGAGGTAATAAATAAATACCTCCATCTTATACAGACCGCATCAAAACACAGTGTAGACCTGATAATACTCCCTGAATCTGCTATTCCTGTTTATCCACTGTATCAGGAAGAGGATGTTTACAGACTTTACTTTTTTGACCGGTTAAAAAAGTATAAAAAACCTGTTCTATCTGGATTTGATAATGTTTATTACAAGAACGGCAGACTTATACTCCACAACTCTGTTTTTTTGTATGACGAAAACAACAGGCTTGTTGATGTTTATAACAAGATAAAGCTTGTTCCTTTTGGCGAGTATGTTCCTTTCCCTTTTGGAATTTTCAGGTCTTTATTTCCCTATTTAGAAGGTTATGATTTTGTGCCGGGAAAAGAAAAGAAGGTTATACGATTTAAGGAGTTTAAGATTGTTCCCCTCATATGTTTTGAGGCAATATTTCCCGATTTTATTTCAGAATTTGCCAAAAAAGGAAATCTTATTGTAAATGTTACAAACGATGCATGGTTTGGCAGAACCTCTGCACCACTTCAGCATTTTGAGATGGCAAGAGTTCGGGCTGTAGAAACAGGAAAGTATCTGATAAGGGCAGCGAACACAGGCATTTCAGCTGTTATTAATCCTGTTGGAGAAATAAAAAGCTCTCTAAAACTGTTTGAAGATGGAATAATCTTAGAGAAGGTTTACCTGAACAGCAAAGCAACATCCTGGGCAGAGCACCATTACAAAATCAAACTGTTATTTATTATACTTTTTATCGTCCTCTCTGTATTTATACTGAGAAAGGAGGAGAGAAATGAAGTCAATAACACAAAAGGTGGTGGACACACTGGTAAATCTGATGAAAAACGTTTTAGGTGAAAGGACAGTAAATATTGTGTTAAACAAGCTTGGAGAAAGTATTTCAGGAAGGGAGCTGATATTTGCATTTGCAGACGAAACACAGAAACTACTGGGAGAAAAAGGCGGATTTTCCTCAATGAGACAGCTTGGAAGGAAGCTTGCAAAACATCTAATGTCAAAAAATCCCAAAGAAAAATGGGAAGATATTTTAGAAAATGCCCTTTACGAGTTTGGTTTTGCAAAAAGAATAGAAAAAGAGAAAGACAGGGCATACATATGCAGTTGTGTTTTTTATGAGATATTAAAAAAAAATAACCTCAATCCTACTGGACACTCTGTATGCTGGGCAGGATGGGGCTTTATTGAAGGATTTGTTAAAGAGATGGAAAATGCAAAAGGTATCCAGTGGGTTGAAAGGGATTACGAAAAGGAAAAATGCAGATTTGACTTTATCTTTTGAGGTTGAAAAAAAATTCAAACAGTCATATAATATTAGCCTCTTACGGAGGGTGTAGCTCAGCTGGCAGAGCACAAGGTTGTGGCCCTTGGGGTCGCGGGTTCAAGTCCCGTCACCCTCCCTTAAAAACAACGAGGTTGCAAAAAATGAAAATTTCAAAATATATTACTGGCTTATTTATGATTGTTACTTTATTTGCTGTCAGCTGTAATGTTAATACTCAAAATGCATTTTCTAAAGAACCTGCCACTTTGCAACCATATACCGAAAAAATAGGAAATTACACTTTTCCTATACCTTCTAACTTTTCAAGGAAAGATGATTTGTCTATGCTTTATGAAAACAAAGATGTTATAAGAGCATATCTTGTTTATGTAGGAAAAGCCTCTACTCAAAAACTGGTTAATTTTTTTGAAAAATACATGAGAAAAAATGGATGGACTAAAGAACTGTTTATATCAGGAAAAGATACTGTTATTTCTTACTCAAGGAACAGGCAACTTATAGTATTTAAAATACAGCAAACCTTCAGTGGAACTATACTGAAAGTATTGCTAACAACAAAATAAATGTATATTGTTTTTTTAATGCGGGTGTGGCGGAATTGGCAGACGCGCAGGATTCAGGATCCTGTGGCCGCAAGGCCGTGTGGGTTCGACTCCCACCACCCGCACTCAAAAAGCGAGCGTGGCGGAACTGGCAGACGCGCGGGACTTAGGATCCCGTGGCCGCAAGGCCGTGAGGGTTCAACTCCCTCCGCTCGCACTTATTTCAAATATTTAACACTGGAAAACCTAAATTTTAGCTAATTACAAGGTGGATCAGAGTTAATCTTTAAGATATACGATGGTACCGTATATTTATTCTGAAAAATAAAATCTATAAAATCAGGATAAACGAAATGGAAGAGATTTTTTACAGATTTAATCCATGGTGGGAAGAAGAATTTAAAACAGATTTCATTGATAGACCTAAATATACGATACCTCTATTGTTATCTATTAACAACTCATCTATTGAGATAATCACAGGGCTTCGTCGCACTGGTAAAACGTCAATAAAATGTATTACCAAACTATATATTTTTAGTTGACAGCTTTGAAAAATATCAAAGTTTATAGAATCAAAAGCCCTCAGCTGAGGGCTTCAATTTTTGATCTGATTTCTTCTATAAGTTTTCTTGCCTTTTCAACTTTAGAGATAGAGACCGGGTCAGTTTTCTTCCTGTAATCCTTGATACATCTGCTTGCTCTTCTGAGCTCCCTTGTGTAAAACCACAGAGCTATTCTCCTTGCCGTTTCAATCAGGTCTTTTCTGCTCTTCCTCAGCTCTCTTTTAAACCTTCTCAGCTCCTTTTTAGGAGCATGAACTGAAAACAGCTTTACTTCCTTACCTTTTCCATCATTAAAAAGGCTTTCCATCACATTTTTAAAGGAACCCTGATACTTCCTTTTCTCCCCACCTATGCTCACCCACAGCTCCATACCTGCACCACCTCCTTAAGTTATTTTCAGGAAAATGCAGGCTGAGAATAAAAATTATACAAAAATCGGGATAACACCATCAATAATCATAAAATGTATGCCGTTCTTTGATATAATAAAGGTTTGTATTTTTAATAAAACTAACTAAAGGAGTGTCAGATGGGAGTTACTGTTGAAGAAAAAGGTCTTGTTAGAACATTAACAATTGAGGAAAAAGGAGAAGAAATCAAAAACTTAGTTGATAGCGTAATAAAAGAGCTGCAAAAAAATGTTAACATCCCCGGTTTCAGAAAGGGACATGTTCCAGCATCGGTAATAAAAGCAAGATACAAATCTGCCGTAAAAGAAGAAGTTGCAAGGAAGTTCATAGGAGAAAAACTTCAGAAGATATTGGAAGAGCAAAACCTACAGCCTGTTTCAACAGACATAACATTTGGAGACATTGAGCTTCAGGGAGACCAGTTAAAATTCAAAGTAGCCTTTGAGGTTGCTCCAGAATTTGAGCTCCAGCCTTACGAAGGTTTAGAGATAGAAACGATAAAACACGAAATTACAGAAGAAGACATACAGAATTACATAGACAGACTTCTTGAGGAACATGCAGAGTGGGAACCTGCAGACAAAAAGATTGAAGAAGGAGACATGATAAAAATCCATTACCACATAAAGGCAGATACAGGAGAAGAAGAGGAAGACGAGTTTGAGGTTGTAGCAGGAACTGGACAGCTCAGACCAGAAATAGAAGAGCAGATAAAAGGAAAAAAAGCAGGTGATGAGATAACCGTTGAAAATGTTTCCCTTTACGACGAAAAAGGAGAAGAGTTTGGAAAGGCAACTGTTACAGTAAAAATATTGGAAGTAAAAAAGAAAAAACTGCCAAAGTTTGATGATGAATTTGTGAAAAAAGTAGGATTAGGCGAAAATGTTGAAGAAGCAAAAGAAAAGATAAAGGAGCAGATACAAAACCAGATAAAAGTAGCAAAAGAGCAGGAAATAAACCAGAAAATTATAGACAAACTTGCCTCTCAGTATGATTTTGAAGTTCCAACATCACTGGTAAAGGCAGAGCTTGAGTATTTAGTTCAGGATTATGCAAGACAGCTTGAAAATTACGGAATAAAGCCAAACAGAGATATGCTCGCTGCAGCTGCACAGGGATTAGAAGACACAGCAGTAAAAAATGTCAGGGTGATGTTTGTTATAAATAAAATCGCAGAGAAAGAAGGCATCAAAGTAGAGGAGGAAGAGATAAACAGAGAGATAGAGGAGATGGCAAAACTTTACAACACTACACCTCAGCAGCTGAGAAAAACTTTAGAGGAACAGGGATTGATAAACAACATTGCATACTCTCTGCTGAAGAAAAAAGTGCTTGATTTTCTGAGAGAAAAGGCTAATATTACAGAGCTAACAAAGGAAGAATACGAAGAAAAGGTTAAAAAAGAGCAGGAAAAGAAAGAAAAAACAGAAGAAACCACAGAAAAAGCAGAAGAAAAGAAGGAGGAACAGTAAATGAGCAACAACGATTTAGATAGAATCGTAAGCCAGTTAGTTCCCATTGTTATAGAGCAGACACCAAGGGGAGAAAGGGCTTACGACATATACTCAAGACTTTTAAAGGACAGGATTATACTCCTTGGATTTCCTATTGACGACCATATAGCAAACCTTGTTATTGCACAGCTACTGTTTTTAGAGTCTGAAGACCCTGATAAAGACATATACATGTATATCAACTCTCCCGGTGGTGTCGTAACATCAGGTCTTGCCATTTACGATACAATGAACTACATAAAACCTGATGTGGTTACCATATGCATGGGACAGGCTGCTTCTATGGGAGCTTTCCTCCTTTCAGCTGGGACAAAAGGTAAAAGGTATGCCCTTCCAAGTGCAAGAATTATGATTCACCAGCCGTTAGGTGGATTTCAGGGACAGGCTACCGATATTGAAATACACGCAAAAGAGATATTGAGACTCAAAAAAATGCTAAATGAATATCTGGCAAAACACACAGGACAGAGCGTCAAAAAGATTGAAAAAGATACAGAAAGGGATTACTTTATGTCTGCCTACGAAGCTAAAGAATACGGACTGATTGATAAAGTAATAGAGAGAAGGCAGTAAGATGGGAAACATAAATAGATGTTCTTTCTGCGGCAAATCACAGGAAGAGGTAAAGGTTTTAATAGCTGGACCTGACAACATATTTATATGTGATGACTGTATCACCCAGTGTAATGTTCTTCTGAGAGAAGAGCTTGAAAATGCTCCTCAGGAAGAACTTAAAGAGCTACCTACACCTGCAGAAATCAAAAAAAGATTAGATGAGTATGTGATAGGACAGGAAAGGGCAAAAAAAATACTGTCTGTAGCCGTTTACAACCATTACAAAAGAATTTTTCACCCTCAAACATACACAGATGAGGATGTAGAATTAGAAAAAAGCAATATCCTACTGATAGGTCCCACAGGCTCAGGAAAAACTCTCCTTGCAAGAACACTGGCAAAAATACTGAATGTTCCGTTTGCTATTGCTGATGCAACTAACATTACTGAAGCTGGGTATGTTGGAGAAGATGTTGAAAGTATTCTGGTAAGACTCCTTCAGGCAGCAGATTACGACATAGAAAGGGCACAGAAGGGTATAGTTTATATTGATGAGATAGATAAAATAGCCAAAAAGTCAGGGGAAAATCCATCTATAACAAGGGATGTGTCAGGTGAAGGGGTTCAGCAGGCACTACTGAAAATATTAGAGGGGACAGTAGCAAACCTGCCACCTCAGGGGGGAAGAAAACATCCCCATCAGGAGTTTATACAGCTTGACACCTCAAACATACTGTTTATTTTAGGGGGTGCATTTGTTGGACTGGAAGATATAATAAAACAGAGGATAGGTAAAAAGTCTATAGGATTTGCCACAGAAATAAGGTCTAAAGAGGAAGAAGAGGGAAATATATTATCAAAGGTTAGAGTAGAAGACCTTATAAAGTTTGGGCTTATACCTGAGTTTATAGGAAGAATACCTGTTATAGCAACATTAGATGAATTAGACGAAGATGCTCTGGTCAGGGTTCTGACTGAGCCAAAAAATGCACTTATAAAGCAGTATAAAAAGCTTCTTGCCATGGATGGCGTGGAGCTTGAATTTACAGAAGAAGCAGTAAGGGAGATAGCAAAGGAAGCAATAGAGAGAAAAACAGGAGCAAGAGGGCTGAGGGCAATTGTTGAAGAGATAATGCTTGATGTTATGTATGAAATTCCACAGGCAAAAGGTGTCAAAAAAGTAGTAATAGACAAGGATGTAGTCCTGAAAAGAAAACAGCCTATCCTGATATACGAAAAAGCAAGCTAACTATGGCATCAGTAAAAACAGTTAAATTTATAAAAAGTGCAGTAAATCCTAAGGATTATCCTCCTCCCCACTTTCCTGAAATTGCCATAGTAGGCAGGTCTAACGTGGGGAAGTCCTCCCTTATTAACGCCATATTCAAAAGAAACATAGCAAAAGTTTCTGCATCTCCCGGTAAAACACGCCTGATAAACTTTTTTCTGCTGAACGACAGGATATACTTTGTTGACCTTCCTGGTTACGGTTATGCAAAAGTATCTAAAGCAGAAAGGGAAAAGTGGAGAAGAATGATTGAAACTTACTTTAAAACAAGGGAAAATCTCTCCCTTGTTATAATGCTTGTTGACAGCAGACACGAGCCAACAAGATTAGACATAATGATGAAACAGTGGCTTGAAAGCCTTGACATTCCGTATGTTGTCGTTGCAACAAAAGCAGACAAACTAAACCAGAGTGAAAGGGCAAAAGCAGTAAAAAGGATAAGAAAAGTTTTGAACCTGCCGGAAAACATACCGGTATTCCTCACCTCCTCAAAAGAAAAAACAGGAATAAAAGAACTTATGGGATTTATTTTTGATAGATTGTAATACAAGGAATAACTATTTCCAAACACTTCCATAAATATTTATACACAAAAATAAAAATGTTAAAATTGTTGATTAAATGATTAAGCTTGAGGTTTCATAATGGAAAACTATCAGTCAGAATTTGAAAAATTCTTAGAAGAGGATTTAGCCAATATCCATTACTATCATAAAGGAGAAAGAGTTAAGGGCAGAATTGTAAAAATTCAAGACAACATTGCGTTTGTAGACATTGGTCAGAAAACAGAAGTTGCTATCGATACAAACGAAATAGAAGGCTTTAAAGAGGGAGATGAGATAGAAGCTGTATATTTAGGGAAGAAAAACAAAGAAGGATACGACCTTATATCAAGAAAGCCTATACTATTTGAACAAAATCTAAAAAATGTAGAAAAAGCATTTAATGAAAGAGAAAAAATTAATGCAAAACTTATCAAAAAAACAAACAAGGGATTTTTAGTAGACATTAACAGCATAAAGGCGTACCTACCATATTCAGAATCTGGATTGAAAAAAGGTGAAGAATTTCCACCAGCAGAATTTGATGTTTATGTAATCAAATTTGAGAAAAAAGGAAAATATCCTAACATAGTAGTGTCTCGAAAAGAAGCAATAAAAGAAGAAGAAGAGGAAAAGAAAAGAAAAATATTCTCTATATTAGAAGAAGGAAAAACAGTTAAGGGAAAAGTTGTTAAAATAACAGACAAAGGAGCTGTCCTGTCCTTAGAAAACACTGTTTTTGGATTTTTACCTCAAGCATTATATTCATGGGATAAAAACAGAAAGATACAGGACGAACTGTCCATAAGCTCAGAAATAGAAGTTGTTGTAAAGGAATTAGACAGGGAGAATCAAAAAATAGTATTCTCAAGAAGAGACCTTGAACCAGACCCATGGAAAGAGTTTGACAAAAATGTTGGAGATATTGTTGAAGCAGTAGTAAAAGAGATAAATGATTACGGCATTGTTGTAAAAGTAGGAGAGATAGAAGGATTTATATACAAGATGGAAACAGACCATTTAAAACCCCTTGAATACAAAAAGAGATTTAAAAAAGGTCAAAAAATAACAGCAAAAATAATAGAACTTGATAGAAACAAAAGAAAATTAAAACTCAGCATAAAAGCAACCGTTCCACATCCAATAGACACATTCATAGAAAAACACCCAGAAGGTTCTGTAGTTGAAGGAAAAATAAAAGAGATAAAAACCAAAATAGCCATAATAGACCTTGGGGAAGGAATAGAAGGAATACTTCACATTGAAGATGCTACCTGGAATCCGAAAATTAGGAGTATCTCAAATGTCCTAAAAGGAAAAAACATTAAACAGTTTAAAGTATTAGGAAGAGAAGGAAATAAAATAAAATTAGGGCTGAAGCAATTTAGAACCAATCCATGGGATGATTACTTATCTAAACACAAAGAGGGAGACATAGTCTCTGGAAAAGTTATAAAACTAATTGACAGAGGAGCTTTTGTAGAACTTGACGAAGATGTAGAAGGATTTATACCTCTAAAACATATATCCAAAGAAAAGATAAATATACCCAGTGATAAACTTTCTTTAGGTCAAGAAATAAATGCAAAAATCATAAAAATAAAAGATAAAGACATCATACTCAGCATAAAAGCATTAGAAAAAGAAAAAGAGAAAAACGAAATAGAAAAAGCCCTTAAAAAAGTAAAACCTAAAGGAGATTCCTTAGGAACATTAGGAGAAATTCTCAAAGAAAAATTGAAAAATATGGGAAAGTAGATGCTGATTGATATAGTTCTTTTTTTAGCTGGACTTATCTTTATACTCATATCCGCGGAAATATTTACTAACGGCGTTGAAGCATTAGGACACCGCCTAAACTTATCAACAAACTTCACAGGAAGTGTATTGGCTGCAGTAGGAACAGCTCTTCCAGAAACTATACTCCCTATAATAGCTGTATTTTTCTTTGCAGAAGGAAAAGGACACGAGATTGGTGTAGGAGCCATATTAGGAGCTCCTTTTATGTTATCTACACTGGCATTTCCACTTATTGGATTAACAGTTATACTTGCCCATTTCTGGTTAAAAAAAAGAGCATTAGAAATAAACATAGAAACAGTAGGATTTAGAAGAGATATAGTATTTTTCCTCTTTGCTTACTCTATAGCTCTCTTTATAGTTCCTTACGAAAACGAAACACTCAGGACATTCACCGCAATTTTCTTAGTATTTTTATACGTGTTATACATATGGCTTACCCTTAAAGGTGAAAGCAATGAAATGGAAGAAGTGGAGAAATTATACTTTTCTCCTAATAATCCACATCCCCATACGGCAGTTATATTGTCTCAAGTAATTACAGCTCTAATTGTAATGATAACAGGAGCACACATGTTTGTCAGCGGAATAGAAAAGATAAGTTTACATTTTGGATTTCCAGCACTGCTTTTTTCCTTATTGGTTGCACCTGTAGCAACAGAGCTACCAGAAAAAGTAAACAGCATATTCTGGATATTCAGGAAAAAAGATTCTCTCGCAGTTGGAAATGTTAGCGGAGCTATGGTCTTTCAGAGCACAATACCTGTTGGATTTGGTATCGTGTTTACAGAATGGAAAATAACTGGCTTGGCTATGGTATCTGGAGTATTCGCTATAATTGCTGGTTTTCTCGCCCTCGTTTTATCCTATGTAGACAAAAAATTGATACCCTTTGGACTTACAGTTGGAGGAATTTTTTATATTATTTATATTTATTTAGCTATAAAAGAATTTGTATAAGAGGGAATGTATGGAGCTAAACAAAGAAATACAGTCTCTTTCAGAAAGAATAGAGATACTAAGAAAAGAAATAAAAGAAGGAAAAAAAGAAAAAATATCAGAGTTAGTTCAGGCAAGAGCCCAGTTCAGAAAATTAACAAAACAAAAAATGCAAAACTTAACAGCATGGGAAAGAGTCCAGCTTGCAAGACATCCTAAAAGACCCCACACATCTGACTACATACAAAACATATTCACAGACTTTATAGAGCTGCACGGAGATAGAAGATTTGGTGACGACAAAGCTATAATTGCCGGTTTTGCATTTTTTGAGGGAATTCCAGTGGCAGTAATTGGCCACGAAAAAGGAAAAGATACAAAGGAAAAGATAGAAAGAAACTTTGGTATGCCCCATCCAGAAGGATACAGAAAAGCAATAAGAATAATGAAATTAGCAGAAAAATTTAACAGACCTGTTATCACCTTTATAGATACTCCCGGAGCTTATCCTGGTATTGGAGCAGAAGAGAGAGGGCAGTCTCAGGCCATAGCAGAAAGTATCATGACAATGGGAGGATTAAAGGTTCCTGTTATATGCACAGTAATAGGAGAAGGAGGAAGCGGCGGAGCTTTAGCATTAGGAGTAGGGGATAAAATTCTGATGCTTGAAAATGCTATATATTCTGTTATATCTCCTGAAGGATGTGCAGCAATACTGTTTAAATCTCAGGAAAAAGCACCGGAAGCAGCAGAAAGTCTGAAAATAACAGCAAAAGACCTGAAAGAATTAGGAATAATAGATTGTATCGTTCCAGAACCATTAGGTGGAGCACATCTACAACCTAAAAAGATGTTCAGATTACTCAAAAGAGCAATAAGAAACAATCTCAAAAAGATTATCAACACAGACCCAGAAGAGTTAGTTGAGAAAAGACAGGCAAAATTTTACTCTATGGGGCGATTTATAGAAAAATAGATGAAAATATTAGTCTGGCAAACAGCATTTTTAGGAGACCTTATACTGACAACACCTCTCCTTCACTCTATCAAAAATATATTTCCAAACAGCACTCTTACTGTTATATCAAAACCTTTTGGAAAAGATGTATTAAAAAACAATCCATATGTAGATACACTAATCACCTTTGACAAAAAACAGAATTCCACATGGCAGCTGATAAAACAACTTAGAAAAGAAAAATATGATGTAGCTATATCACCCCATAGGTCCCACAGAGCATCTTACTCACTATTTTTGAGCAAAATACCCTTTAGAGTAGGTTTTGACAAAGCAGGCTTTTCATTTCTGTATACAAAAACTGTTCCCCATAAATTTGACGGAACGCACGAAATAGACAGAAATCTATTACTGCTTACAGTATTTCCCCAATATAAAAAAAACAAGTTACACACAACACCGGAAATATTCCTAACAGAAGAAGAAGAAAAAAGCTTCAACAAATTTAATTTAGAAAAAAAAGACTACATCCTGATAGCCCCTGGTTCAAAATGGAGCACAAAAAGATGGACTAAAGAAGGCTTTGCCAGTGTTATAGAGCAGCTAACTGAAAAAGGAGAAAAACCTGTTATTATAGGGGGAAAGGAAGACCAACAGTATGTATCAGAAATTATCTCTATTTTAAAAAACAAAAATAAAGTGCTTAACTTGACTGGCAAAACTACATTAAGAGAAAGTTTTACCCTTGTAAAATACGCAAAAGGTTTAATATCAAATGACTCTGCACCTGTTCACATGGCCGTGGCTTTTAACACACCAGTAGTTGACATTTATGGTCCTACAGTGACAGACTATGGATTTTATCCATACAGAAATGGAACGGTCGTTGAAATAAAAGAGCTTGAATGCCGACCCTGTGGATTGCACGGCCACAACCAGTGTCCTATAAGAACCCACGAATGTATGAAAAAAATCAGCCCAGAAATGGTTTTACAGGCTTATAATAAAATTGTATTATAACATAGTATAGAGAGGAACATAGATAATGTATAAGCTCGTGAAGTTAGTAATTATTTTAGCTTTATACTGGTCTATTGTGTCCTGCAATGGTGAAAGTGATAATGTGTATGACAATAGTTCTAATGAAATCAATTTATCTGTAGAAACAACATGGTATTGGCAACTTTTAGTAGATGATAGTCATCCCCTTCGAACAGATATACCTGCCATACTATATGACATAGACCTTTTTGATATATCAGCGGAAACAATACGTTTTTTAAAAAGTAATGGAAAAATAATAATTTGTTATTTTAGTGCTGGAAGTTACGAAGAATGGAGACCAGATGCACAGAAGTTTCCTCCTGAGTCCATAGGGAAGCCCTTAGATAACTGGGAAGGAGAAAGATGGTTAGATATAAGAAATGAAACTGTTAAGCAAATAATGATTGATAGGTTAAAGCTTGCAAAACAGAAAGGTTGTGATGGGGTTGAACCAGATAATGTTGATGGATATATAAACGATACAGGTTTTAACATTACATATGAAGATCAATTGATTTACAATAAATTTTTGGCAAAAGAAGCTCATAAACTGGGTCTATTGATAGGTTTAAAAAATGACCTGGAACAAATAAATGAACTTGTAGATTATTTCGATTTTGCAATAAACGAACAATGCTTTGAATTTAACGAATGCCATAAGTTATTACCATTTATATATCAAGGTAAACCTATCTTTAATGCAGAATATAAAGATGTCTATGTATATGATGAAAATACATTTAAAGACCTATGTTCTGAAGCTAAACAACTGAACATAAGAACTATTGTTTTACCTCTAAACTTAGATGGAAGTTTTGTTAAAAGCTGCGATTATGGAGAATACTGAGGTCGGGTAAGAAAATGAGTGTGCATCTAAATGCAAAAGAAGAGATAAAAAAGCTATCTGCAAAGATAAAAGAAGAAATCATCCGCTTTAGAAGACAGATTCATATGTATCCAGAACTTTCAGGAAAAGAAGAAAAAACGGCAAAATTTGTTGCACAAAAGTTAAGAGAATTTGGAGTAGATGAAGTTATTGAAAACTTTGGGGGAACAACTGCTGTTGTTGGACTAATAAAGGGAAAACACGATGTTACTGTTGCCCTTAGAGCAGATATGGATGCCCTCCCAATGATAGAAAAGACAGGAAAAGAATACGCATCAAAGATATCTGGAGTTATGCATTCTTGTGGACACGATGCCCACACAGCAATGC
>JALSNI010000041.1 GCA_026987075.1 Persephonella sp.
ACATCTGCAAAAATAGCTGAAAAATATGGTTATCCATCGTCTTACTACTGGAGCAAGATGTATTCAAAAATAGCCACTGTTATATCTCCGTTAATTTTGAGTTTTTCATTGTATCCCCTTATATGGACAAGAAAAAAATTAAGCATTGTTGCCATAGCCCTGTTAATTTTATTTTACTGGTATGCGGCAGCATTTTTATCTTCTCTTTCACAGACAGGTATTATACCCCACTTCTCTGTTATTTTAGTTGATTTACTTTTTGTTATATTTGGGTTTTTTATGTTTAGCAGATTGAAGTTTAGCGAGCTTTAGGATAAGAGCCAAGTATCTTAAAAAATGGAGACTTCTCTTCCAATTCCTTTAAAGCATCTTTTATCTTTTTCTCTTCTATGTGTCCCTCAATATCAGTAAAAAATATGTAATCCCATGCTTCTTTCTTGGAAGGTCTTGATTCTATTTTAGTCATGTTTATTCTATGCTTGTAAAGAGGTTCTAAAGCTTTGTAGAGTGCTCCAACTTCATTTTTAACAGAAAAAACAAACGTTGTTTTATCATTTCCACTTGATGGGGGAATCTCTTTGCCTATAACAAGGAATCTTGTGAAGTTTTTAGCATGTCTGTCAATTTTTTTCTCTATTATGTGAAGACCGTATATGTCAGCTGCTGCTTCCCCTGCAACTGCAGCTGATTCATAATCATCTTTAGCCATCTCTGCAGCTTTTGCTGTAGATTCTACTTCAATAAGCTGTGCCTGTGGAAGATTTTTCATAAGCCATTCTCTACATTCTGCAAGGGCATGCCTGTGGGAATATACCCTGATAATCTGATTAAAATCTGGGTTTATTCCCATGAGATGCAACGAAATTTCTAATATTACTTCTCCAGTGATTTTTAAAGGATAATCAACTAATAAATCGTGAGTATAGTTAACTATTCCTTCTATTGTGTTTTCAACAGGAACAACTCCAAAATCTACTCTATCCTTTGATATCTCCTCAAAAACATCCTTTATTGTTTGAACAGGAATATAATCTACAGCCTGTCCAAAATGTTCTATTGCAGCTTGATGTGTAAATGTTGCCCTGGGTCCAAGATAAGCAACCTTTAGATTTTCTTCTGTTGACCTACAAGCTGATATTATTTCTCTAAACACAGGTTTTATGAACTCTGTTGGAAATGCTTCACCAAACTCCTTGTTTAACTGTTCTAATCGCTCAAATATTTTCTGTTCTCTACTTGGAACATATATCGGTAAATTATGTTTTTTCTTTATGTGGCCTACTTCTTTCGCAAGTTTTGCTCTTTCGTTAAGCAGTCGTAGTATCTCTTCATCTATCCTGTCTATCTTATTCCTCAGTTTATTTAACTCTTCTTGATATTCCATCAGACAATGTTCCTCTGAACAATTTCTAACAGGCGTTTATGTATGTTTTCTCCCCCTGCTACGACATTTCCATCAAGCTCTCTATCCCCTTCAAAATTTGTAAAAATACCACCAGCTTCTTCAACAAGCAACATACCTGCTGCTATATCCCACTTTGACAGTTTCATCTCAAAAAATCCATCAAATACACCTTCTGCAGTCATAGCAAGGTCAACTGCTGCTGCACCTGGTCTTCTAACAGCAGAAAAAGTTATCATTGCTTCCCTAAAAGCCTTAAGATACACGTCAATCTCTTCTTCATATCTAAAAGGAAAGCCGGTAGCTATTATTGCCATATCTATTGGTCTGTTAGAAACAGAAATCTTTTTCCCATTAAGATAAGCACCTTCTCCTTTCCCTGCCCAGTATAACTTTTCAAGCATTGGGATGTAAATAGCCCCTGCTATAATCTCCTCATCTTTTTGGAGAGCTACAGAAACAGCGAAAATCTCAAAGCCATTTATGTAGTTTTTGGTTCCATCTAATGGGTCTACTATCCACATATACCTACTGTCTTTGCTGCCATAAATTCCTTCTTCTTCTCCTAAAAATGAGTGTTCAGGGCATGTTGAAAGTATAAAATTCCTTATTCTTTCTTCAGAAAGTTTATCAACATAAGTAACAAAATCTTTTTTAGCTTTATACTCAATGTCCTCTTTTTTTAAGGTTTTAAAATTCTCCTTTAATATGTATCCTCCTAAAACGGCAGCTTCTTTAGCTACCTGAACAAAATCTTTTATTTTCAACAAACTCTCCTTTACTGTTTTTTTGTAATAGCTTCTAAACAGGGCAATTTTTTACCTTCTAAAAGTTTCAGGAATGCTCCACCTCCTGTTGATATATAACTGATGTCATCAACAACTCCAGCTTTGTGTATAGCATAATCTGTATCCCCTCCTCCTGCTATAGATAGGGCTGGAGATTCTGCTATTGCATGGGCAAGGGAAAATGTCCCAAACTTGAATTTTTCTATCTCAAAGACTCCCATAGGACCATTCCAGACAATTGTCTGGGCATCTTTTAATATCTCTTTTATCAAGATGACTGATGCATGACCTATGTCAAGTCCCAACCATCCTTTAGGAATTTCCTGCCACGGCACTTCAATAACTGGTGTTTGCTCAGAAACAGCCTGCCCACAAATAAAATCAACAGGTAAATAAAATTTAACACCTAAATTTTTCGCCTTTTCTACAACAGATAAGGCTTCATCAAACATATCTTCTTCTACGAGAGAGCTACCAACACTATATCCTTGAGCTTTAAGGAATGTAAAGGCCATTGCTCCTCCAATAAATATCTTATCTACCTTTTCTAACAAGTGTGTAATAACTCCCAATTTAGATGAAACTTTGGAACCTCCCAAAAATGCAACAACAGGTCTTTGAGGATTAATCAGGGCCTTTTCAAAATACTTAAGCTCTCTCTCTAAAAGAAATCCCATAACAACAGGCTGAATAAAATCTTTTATTCCATACATTGATGCATGTTTCCTGTGACAGGTTCCAAAAGCATCAATAACGTATACATCAGATAAGGATGCTAATGCTTTTGCAAACTCTGGGTCATTATTTTCTTCTCCCGGATGAAATCTTAGATTTTCAAGAAGAATCACATCTCCTTCTTTCATTAAATTAACAGCTTCTTCAACATCTTTTCCCACGCAATCTGGTAAAAATTTGACAGGTTTTTCTAACAGTCTTTCTAATCTCTTTGCCACTGGATAAAGGGAATACTTAGGGTTTCTTTCCCCTTTTGGTCTACCTAAATGGGAAGCTAATATTATTTTTGCCCCCCTATCAATAAGATAATTGATAGTTGGAATAGTTTCTCTTATCCTGACGTCATCAACAATGTTGCCGTGCTCGTCTAGTGGAACATTATAATCAACCCTAACAAAAACTCTTTTATCTGATACGTTAACGTCTTCTAATGTTATGTATCCGTTAAACATTTCTCCCTCCTAAAACGGCAAATCTTCCTCTCCTTCACTTTCTCCTTCAATACCTCCTAAGATATCCCAGTCTGAGGCATCTATACCTCTGATTTTCAGTGCTGTCTGCCTGAGCAATTCTAAATAACCAGCAATTTCTTTAAATGCTTCAAGCATTGAGGAGAGTTT
Source organism: Persephonella sp. (assembly GCA_026987075.1). GTDB lineage: Bacteria > Aquificota > Aquificia > Aquificales > Hydrogenothermaceae > Persephonella_A. The sequence goes on from JALSNI010000041.1 coordinate 3,546, forward strand.
AGTTATCTCTTCCTGAGAAAGCTGTCCTTTATAAATTCTTAAAGCTCTTTTTATGGCAGCTTTAGTTATAACTATTTCTCCTGTTTTGGCTTGCCATTCACTCCAGAATTCATCGGAGCCTAAAGGACTTTTTACAATAAATCTCTCTAAGTTAGTCAATTCCTGTGCCAAAAGCATATCAAAAGGTGAGATCTTTTTTTCCATCTATAAACCTCTCTAATCTCCTTCTCTATTTTGGTTTTTATAATACTTGTATCCTTCTTTGATTAAAAAAGCTACTATCAAAATTGTAACTACCACAAAAGCTACAGCGGATATAACTGCTGTAATTGGTTCATTCATAATATTACACCCTCTAATCTATCCAGTAATTAGGAGCCTCCTGAGTTATGTAAACATCATGGGCATGACTTTCTCTCAATCCTGCATTTGTAATCTTTATAAATTTACCATTTTCTTGAAGGTCTTTTATTGTTCTACTTCCTGTGTATCCCATACCTGACCTGAGGCCCCCAACAAGCTGATAAACAATATCAGACAACGGTCCTTTAAAGGGTATTCTTCCTTCTATTCCCTCCGGAACAAATTTTTCAACATTTTCCTGTGAGTATCTATCCGAGGAAAATCTTGCCTTCATAGCACCTAAAGAGCCCATTCCCCTGTAAACTTTATACGCTCTTCCCTGATAAAATATCCTTTCTCCCGGAGATTCTTCTGTTCCAGCAAATAACGAACCAAGCATAACTGTATCAGCACCAGCTGCTATAGCCTTTACTATGTCTCCTGAGTATCTTATTCCACCATCGGCAATAACTGTTTTTCCATATTTGTGAGCCACCTCTGCGCATTTCGCTACTGCTGTTATCTGTGGAACACCAATTCCTGCAACCACCCTTGTTGTGCATATAGAACCGGGACCAACTCCCACCTTAACAGCATCAACGCCTGCTTTTATAAGGTCTTCTGCAGCTTCTCCTGTTGCTATGTTTCCTCCAACAATATTCAGGTCAGGAAATTCCCCCCTTATCTTTTCAACGGTCTGAAGAACCCTCACTGAGTGTCCGTGAGCTGTATCAACTACAATAACGTCAACACCAGCTTCCACAAGAGCTGCAACTCTATCTAATGTGTCTGGTCCTGTTCCAACAGCAGCACCAACTCTAAGTCTTCCAAGCTCGTCTTTACACGCATTTGGATACTGCTTTCTTTTAACTATGTCTTTAATAGTTATAAGTCCCTTTAGATAACCTTCTTCATCAACTACTGGAAGTTTTTCTACCTTGTGTTTTTGAAGAATGTCCATTGCTTCTTCAAGAGATATTCCTTCTTTAGCTGTTATCAAAGGTGCTTTTGTCATAAACTGCTCAACAGGTTTATTGTAGTCTTTTTTATGCAAAAATCTTAAATCTCTGTTTGTTAGGATACCTATAAGCTTTCCTTCACTATCCACTACTGGAACGCCAGATATCTTGTAAGAAGACATTATCTCAAGAGCTTCTTTTACAGTCTGGTCTGGTTTTATAGTAACAGGTTCTACTATCATTCCACTTTCAGCTTTCTTAACTCTCTCAACCTCCTTCATCTGGTCTTCTATAGACATGTTCCTATGAATTATTCCTATGCCACCTTCTCTGGCAAGAGCTATGGCAAGTCTATGCTCTGTCACTGTATCCATTGCAGCTGAAACGATAGGAATGTTAAGCTTTATCTTTGGCGTCAGGTAAGAGCTTACATCAGCCTCATGGGGAAGAACATCTGACTTTCGTGGAAGAAGAAGAACATCATCAAATGTTAATGCCTCTTCTATAGTTAATTCGTTAAACATATAAGCCTTTGACCTCCTTATTTTGTGAGGGTTATAAAGATATGAATTTCATTAATTTTATCACTAATTTCTACCACTGTAAATTTGTTGAACTAAAGAAATCTGTTTATTTAAGAGCCCACAACCATAATCAAATCTACTTGATTTAAAATCTAAGATATAAATTATAACTATGATTAAGATTTCAGAAAAATCAGAGCTTATTGCTGAAGATAAAAAAATCCCCTATGAAGAGATTAAAGATAGCATAGAAAAGTATGCTTCTTCCCTTAAGATAGAAAAAGGGGAAAGGGTTTGTATTTACTTTTACAACAGACCTGAATGGATTTACAGCTTTTTTGCTGTATGGGAGAAGGGGGGCATCCCAGTTCCTGTTGACTTTATGTCAACGCCAGAGGAGTTTTCATACATAATAGATGATGTCACTCCTTCCTACATCATCACTTCTAAAGAAAAAAAAGAAGACACACAAAAAGCTGTTAGCCTCTCTCATCATAAACCTGAAATACTGACATTTGAAGAGATTAAAAAAAGTAAGGAAAGCTACAAAAAACATAACCCTGACATTGAGGATACTGCTGTTATTCTTTACACTTCAGGAACAACGGGAAAACCTAAAGGGGTTATGCTTTCTTACAAAAACCTGCTGTCAAACATTGAAGGACTCGAATCAACAGAAATAGCATCTTACAAAGACAGCACCGTTGCAATACTCCCTTTTCACCACTCATACCCCCTCATGGTTTCTATGCTGTATCCCCTTTATATAGGAGCAAAGATATCATTCATAAGCACTATCTCCGCTGAAGAAATACTGAAAAATCTCCAGAAAAACAAAATAACAGTTTTAGTAGGCGTTCCTCGCTTATATGAGCTGTTCCACAGAAAAATCATACAGGAGATAGACAAAAACCCAGTAGCAAAACTGATATTCTCCATATCAAAAAAGATAAACAACCAGAAAATCAGCAGAGTTTTATTCAAAAAGATTCATCAGGCTTTTGGAGGAAACATCAGATACTTTGTCAGCGGCGGAGCAAAATTAGACGTTGATGTGGCAAAAGACCTGTGGGCTTTAGGATTTACTGTAATAGAAGGATACGGACTGACAGAGACATCTCCTATAATCTCCTTTAATCCTCCAGAAAAGATAAAGCTTGGCTCAGCAGGAAAGCCTATCAAAGGGGTTCAGGTCAAAATAGAGGATGGAGAGATAGTAGTCAAAGGAGACAATGTTATGAAAGGCTACTGGAAAAAACCCCATGAGACACAGAAAGTGGTAAAAGACAGCTGGTTTTACACAGGGGATTTAGGTTATGTTGACGATGAAGGATATCTATACATAACAGGTAGGAAAAAAGAAATTATTGTTCTTTCATCAGGAAAAAATATAAACCCGGAAGAGTTAGAGATTAAGATAAGAAAAGTATCTAAAATTGTTAAAGAAGTTGCTGTAACTTACAAAGATGGAAAGCTGACGGCAATTATACATCCAGACTTTAAAAAGGTTGAAGAGGAAGGTATTGTTAATCTCTATGAGACCTTAAAATGGAATGTGATAGACAGAGTAAACCAAACACTCCCAGATTACAAGAAAATATCCAACTTCATCATAGTAAAAGAAGAACTTCCCAAAACACGATTAGGAAAAATCAGAAGATTTATGATAGACAGGTTTATTAATCAGATACCTGAAGAAAAAGAGATTAAAGAGCCAGAAAGCGAAGAATACAGAATACTGAAAGAATACCTCCACACAGTATCAAAAAGAAAAGTATATCCAGACAGCCACATAGAGATTGATTTAGGATTGGACTCCCTTGATAAGGTTGAACTGCTCGCTTTTATTGAGACAACATTTGGTGTTTCTATATCAGAAAAGGATTTATCCCGTAACCCCACAGTCAAGCAGTTATCTACTCTCATAAACAGATTAAAAACAAAATCACAGATAGAACAGATAGACTGGGGAAAGATACTAAAAGAGGAAATTTACTCTGACATTTCAGAGAGAAAACTTCCCATTATCTTTCTAAAAAAAGCGCTCAGACCTGTTTTTAAACTGTATTTCCATTTAGAAATTTCAGGTATTGACAACCTTCCTGAAAGCCCATTTATTCTTGCCCCCAATCATCAGAGTTTTTTAGATGGATTTCTTATAATATCAGCTCTTCCTGATAAACTACTGAAAAATACATACTTTTTAGCTGAAGAGACTTACTTTCCTGAAGGCTTCAGAAAAAAGATAGGAAAAGAGTTTCACGTTCTTACTATCAATGTGAATAAAGACCTGAAAGGCTCTCTGCAGAAAACAGCATACCTCCTGAGAAAAGGGAAAAATGTTGTTATATTCCCTGAAGGTGCAAGAACGAGAGACGGAAAACTCCTACCGTTTAAAAAATCTTTTGCCATACTATCAAAAACCCTTAAAGTCCCTGTTGTCCCTGTTGTTATATCTGGAGCATTTCAGGCACTACCAATAGGAAAGAAGTTTCCCAGACCTCACAAAATAAAGGTAAAATTCTTGAAACCTGTTTATTCAACCCTATCTATTGAAGAGATTATCAAAGAAACCCAAAAGAGAATAGAAAAAGAGCTATAGCCAGGTCCATATATCTGTTTTTTTACATTTGGGACATGGAATACCAGACTGATTAAATATGGTAGCAGTTTTCCTCTTTATCTCTGGAGGGGAACCAGCAAGTCCAACAATCTTCATTGCTACTTCCACACCCCCATAAAGCCTTACTTCTCTCTCATTTTTTATCTCAAAACCACAGGAAGAACATCTTATAATAAACATTCTCACCTCACCTTTATTTTTATTTCGTCTCCAACATTCAGACTAAACTTTTCTTTTGCACTTTCCTGAGGAGTAAAAATCTCATAAAAACCAAAACTCCCCTTTATAAGATTTAAACTGCCCTCTTCTCCTTCTAAAAAGTTTCGGCATATCTTCTTTATTTTTAAATTTTTCACAGTTATTTCTTCAAACTTCTCTGGCAGAGAGGAAATGTTTGTTATACCATTCCCAAATTTATCAAACATAACTATTCTTCCAACTACATACCCATTTTCCCTTCTTACTTCAGGAAAGTTTAACTTCATGTAATCATTCAGCATCTCACCAAGCTCCGATAGATTAACACCTTTTGATATGTAAGCAGAAGCCGGGGCAAAAATGTCTCTACCGTGGAACGTTTCTGTATTTCTCTTTAGAAGATATTTCTCATTGTTGATATGACATATAGACCTGATTTTTTCATTTTTGAGAGCAAGGGTAAGAATACCATTATCAGGGGCTACAAAGTAATACTTTTCTGTTTCAACAGCTATAGGTTTTCTCTCTGTCCCCACCCCGGGGTCTACCACGCATACAAACACACTTTTTTCAGGAAAATATCTGTATGTAGCATTTAGCACAAGGGCTCCTTCTAATATGTTAAAGGATTCTATACCGTGGGATATGTCTACAATTTCAGCATCTTTGTTTATAGATTTTATTACCCCTTTAACAGCTCCAACAAATCCGTCTTTATAACCAAAATCTGTAAGCAGGGCGATAATAGACATCACCTGACAGTGCTGTATTTCTCGTCAAAAAATTTCAGAAAATCATCTGTAACGTCAAGCTCAGGCTTACCATACAGCAGACTGTTTTTATCTAAAACTAACTCGTATCCTTTTGATTTTGAGTATTCTGTAATTGCCTTTTGAAGGGTTTTCATAAACTTTTCCGCTATCTTCTGTCTTTTTTCCATTAACTGTCTCTGTTTTTCCTCTGCAAAAGCCTGTATCTTGGATGGAGACTCTCCTGCTTTCTGTTTTTTCTCTATCTCCTCTTTGAACCTTTTTGCCTGTGCTTCAAGTTCAGCCTGAGCAGAAATTCCTGCCTTTGAAGAGGTAACAATCTTCTGAATGTCAATAAATACTATCTTTTCAGAAGCAAAAGAAAATGAAATCGCAAACAGTAAAACAGTTAAAGAATAAAAGATTCTCAGCATGATTCCTCCCTTGGTTTTTTTCTTATTATACAGTTGTGTGTAAGGATTGCAAAATTTTATAACAGCATTATAATATTTTCCGCCAGTGGTCTTTGAAGCAGCCGCCCCATAAAGGGGAGGAAAGTCCGGACTCCACAGGGCAGGAAGCTGCCGAAAGGCAGGCAGGGGTAACCCTGCGGAAAGGGCCACAGAAAGGAGACTGCCTGTCCCGATAAGCTGTAAGTAGGTGGAAACACCGAAGGGCTTATCCGGACAGGTAAAGGTGAAAGGGTGGGGTAAGAGCCCACCAGTACCGTCGGTGACGGCGGTAGCTGGCAACCCCCTTCCGGAGCAATCCCAAATAGGTGGAGGTTAGAGGGTTGCCCGCCCGAAAGCCTGAAAAGGCTTACCTCCACGGGTAGGGAGCTGAGATAAATGGCTGCACAAACAGAATCCGGCTTATCAGAGGCCACTGGCAAAAAAACTGCAAACATAGGAAAAGATGAAGAAATTCCACGTTTTTACCATATTTCCCCAGTTTTTTGAAGGATTTATAAATACCGGAATTGTGTCAAGGGCTGTAAAAAACGGTATTATACAGATAAACACTGTAAATCTGAGGGATTATGCTACAGATAAACACAGAACAGTAGATGATGTTGTATATGGCGGCGGTCCCGGAATGCTGCTCAAACCTGAACCAATTTTCAGAGCATATGAGGAAGTGTCAAAAAATAGTAAGCCTTACGTACTGATAACAGAGCCGTGGGGAAGAAAATTTGACCAGAGATTTGCACAGGAGTTGTCCCAAAAAGATGAGATTTTGATTATATGTGGAAGATACGAAGGAGTTGACGAAAGGGTAAAAAGCATTGTGGATGAAGAAGTTTCTATCGGAGATTTTGTCCTTTCTGGAGGAGAACCTGCAGCTTTAGTCATAATGGATGCAGTAATCAGATTGATTCCGGGAGTGGTAGGAGATTCAGACAGCTTAAGGGCTGATTCTTTTTCAGATGGATTATTAGGATATCCTAACTATACGAGACCCTCTGTATACAGAGGTATGGAGGTTCCTGAAATCTTAAGGTCTGGAAATCACAAACTGATAGAGATATGGAGAAGGTGGAAACAGATAGAAAACACTCTGAAAAAAAGACCTGAGCTTTTAAAACAGGCAAAACTGTCTGAAACAGATAGAAAAATCCTCAAATACATAGAAGAAAACAGGAGCTTTGATGAATTTTTAAATGATAATAAGGTATAATTCAGATTATACAAACTGTGAGGTTTTTCCATGTCTGCTATAGGAACACAAAAACCACCTGTTGATATAGTAGAAGATAAAGAAGAGTTTGTGATTTTTGTAGACCTACCAGGAGTAGAGCCTGAAGAGATAGAGATAAAGGGTTATGATAACTATCTTGAGATATCAGGTTTCAGAAAGCCTGTATGTGGAAGAAACTTTCTACTTATGGAAAGATTTTCTGGAAAGTTTAAGAGAAAAATAGTGTTTAAAACACCTGTAGATATGAGCAGAGCTCAGGCATACTTAAAAAACGGTGTTTTGACCATAAAAGTTCCTAAATCAACAGGAAAAGTTATGTTCACCGCAACAACAATTATAATCAGGAGGTAAGAATGCTGCAGCCACCTTATGAAGAAGAACAGATAGAGATACCTATACCGGAAGAACTTCCCCTTCTACCTGTTAGGGATTTAGTTATATTTCCTTATATGGTATTTCCTATTTTTGTCGGAAGACCTTTCTCCATAAAAGCCATTGAAGAAGCTATAGAAAACTACGACAGATATATATTCCTGTCTCTGCAGAAAGACAAAGATATCGAAGAACCTGGGGGAGATGACCTTTATCAGACAGGAACAGTAGCAACAATCCTGAGAATGATGAGATTAGACGATGACAGAATTAAGATACTGGTTCAGGGTGTTGCAAGGGGCAAAATACAGGAGCTGAGAAAAGAGGCTGACCTTTACAAGGTCAAAATACAGGTATTTGAAGATAAAGAAGGTTACGAAGAAAATATAGAAGTTGAAGCTCTAAAACATTCTATAAAAGACCTTATAGATAAAGCTGTAGGTCTTGGAAAACAGATAATTCCAGACCTTTTAGACATCATAAAATCTGTAGAGGAACCGGGAAAGCTTGCAGACCTTGTAGCTTCCATATTGGACCTAAAATCTGAAGAAGCCCAGTCTATACTTGAGATTATTGACCCATTAGAGAGACTGAGGAAGGTTCACGACCTTCTCCTGAAAGAAGTGGGACTTTTAGAGATACAGCACAAGATAAGAACAGCTGCAAGAGAATCTATGGAAAAAGACCAGAGGGAGTATTTTCTCCGACAGCAGATAAAGGCTATTCAGGAAGAGCTGGGAGAAAAAGACGAAAGACAGGAAGAGATAGAGCAGTATCAGAAAAAGATTGAAGAGTCTGGAATGCCTGAAGAGGTTAGAAAGGAAGCAGAAAAACAGCTAAAAAGATTAGAGAAAATGCACCCAGACTCTGCAGAAGCTGGAGTAATCAGGACATATCTTGACTGGCTCGTTGAAC
>JALSNI010000042.1 GCA_026987075.1 Persephonella sp.
CGAGGAAATTATAGAAGGTATGAAACTCCTTGCAGAAACAGAAGGAATATTCACAGAAACAGCAGGTGGAACAACTATCGCCGTCCTGAAAAAGTTTGCCGAAAAAGGAGCCTTTGACCCAGATGAGATTGTTGTTGCTTACATTACAGGAAACGGATACAAGACAATGGAAGTGTTAGAGGGACATCTAAATAAACCTGTTCACATAAAACCTTCTCTGCAGGAGTTTAAAGAGAAGGTGATAGGTATAAAAGTAGAAAACTAAAGGAGGAGAAAATGGCAGTAACAGTTAGAATACCAACAGCTTTAAGAAGAGTTACACAGGGTCAGGGAGAAGTTCAGGTTGAAGCCAAAACTATTGGAGAGCTGATAGATGCATTAGAAAAGGAGTTTCCAGGCATAAAAGAAAGACTCGTTGAGGAAAACGGAGAGATAAGAAAGTTTGTTAACTTCTTTGTAAATGATGAAGACATCAGATTTTTAAAAGGAAAAGACACAGAGCTGAAAGATGGCGATATAGTTGCCATTATACCAGCCATAGCAGGGGGAACGGAGGCCTAAAACATGGAATCTATAAAGCTAAAACTTATATACCCTGAAGACAAGATAAAAGAGCCTATCCTCAGTCAGGTATGCAAAAATTTTGATGTGATAATAAACATCAGAAAGGCAAACGTCACAGACACTATAGGCTGGTTAGAATTAGAGCTGACAGGTGAAGAAAATCAGATAGAACAGGCAATAAAATTTATGGAATCTCAGGGGATAGAAGTTTCACCATTAGAAGGTCAGGTATTCACGGAGTAGGAGGATTGGGTAGCCGTATAGCTGTTGTTGATATTGGAACATACTCAACAAGACTACTTATATCAGCTTTTCAGATTAAAGATAGCTTTGAAGAGAGTATAGAAACAATTCACGACATCCTGTCTGTAGGGAAAATCACAGCATTAGGGAGAAGACTGAAAGAGACAGGATACCTTCAGGAAGAAGCGATAAACGATGTTCTGTCTACACTGAAAGAGTATGTTCTGATAGCAAAAGAGTATCACGTTGAGAGGATTATAGGATTTGCCACTGCAGCCTGTAGAGAAGCAAAAAATGGCTCAGAGCTGTTAGAGAAGATAAAACAGCTTGGAATAGACGTAAAACTGATAACAGGAGAGGAGGAAGCATATCTTTCTTTCCTTGCAACAGCCTATGGAGTAAGGCCTGAAGGAGATTTTGTAGTTATTGACCAGGGAGGTGGAAGCACAGAGTTTGTTTACGGAAGGAAAAATAACGGTTACTCTATGAAAGATGCTGTTTCCTTTCCATTTGGAATTGTTTCACTGACAGAGAGGTTTATAAAAACAGACCCTCCAGCAAAAGAGCAGCTATCACAGATGAGGGATTTTATAAAAGAGCAGTTAAGACAGATAAAAGATTACTCCTCTGTCAATCAGTTTATTGGTCTTGGAGGAACTATCACAACCCTTGTAGCTCTGGAAAAACATATATTTCCATACAGTTCCTCTAAAGTCCACAGGCAGACTCTCAGCAGAGAAAGCATCAAAAAATGGTTAGAAAAGCTGTCCCAGATGACAGTTGAGGAGAGAAAGTCTATACCTGTCATTGAGGACAAAAGGGCAGAAGCAATAATATCTGGTATTGTTATATTTGATACAGTTTTAGAGTTTTTTGGTAAAGACAGCATAACTGTAAGTGACTGGGGTCTCAGACACGGAGCAGTAATAAAACATATTATGGAGAGATTTGATGGTTGAGTTTGTAGGTGCAGGGATAGGATTCTCACTGACAGAGATGTTTATTTTTTCTCTGGGGCTTTTATACCTGATAGATTTTAAAACAAGAGGAAAAACTACAGGAGAAAGGTTAGGCTATATTGCTGCTGGTGTTGTATCCCTTATGGTTTTTTTAGTAGGGCTCATATACGCAGGAAAGTTTGCTGTTGACAGCCTCTTTCTGCACGAAAACAGGGATACTGCCATCAGATTTTTAACTATGGGCATTGTTTTTGGGGTTATAACCTTTCCCTTTGTTTTGAGAGGCTCAACAAAATTTTTCATAAGGGTCTGATATAAACAGGCTCTAATCTCATCAGGTCTTCTGTGCTTTCTTTTTTCAGTGAGTAAAATGCCCCGTCAACAGACAGGTCTTCTATCAGATGAATAACATTTCCTCTATTTATGTCTACATTTTTAACCACAACAAGCCCATCTATATCCATCTGTTTAAAATGGGAAATTTTTATCAGCTTTATCTCTGACACAGGTTTAATCTCTTTTCCATCAGAAGTAAACTCCTGCAGATAGCACTCTCCCTTTCCTGCGTTTATTACTGCTGTGATTTTACTGTTACAAAATCTGTATCTGTAGGCCATTGCTTCAAGTGAGCTGTAAGAATAAACAGGAATGTTTAGACTGTATGCAAGGGTCTTTGCTACTGTGATACCAACCCTTAAACCTGTATAACTGCCGGGTCCTTTATTAACTACCACAGCATACAAAACAGAAGGGTCATAACCTAACTGACGGAAAACCTCGTCAATCCTGCTCATCAGCAGTTCAGAAAAAGGCTTCAGCTTCTGGTAAGACTGTCTGACAACCAAATTATGCCCATCAATAAGGGAAACACCCAAAACATCAGAATATGTATCTATTGATAAAATCATAATTTACCTCCCATCGGTCGGACACCCAGTTTTCTAAAACTGGAAGGAGACCGATAATGTTTTTTTGTTAAAATATTTAATATTGTGAAAATAAAAAGAACTATTAAGCTTGTTGTAAAGCCTTCTGAAAAAGAAAAACAAATTCTTTTTAAAACTCTTGAAGAATATAAATTTGCTTATAATTTCGTTGCAGAAATAGGCTGGAAATCCAGTATTCACAACTCTGTTAAACTCCATAATC